>JBAZPE010000343.1:0-3864 GCA_041648375.1 Burkholderiaceae bacterium
GCCCACCATCAGCACCACGGCGCCTTCCTTGGGTTGCGCGTATTCAACCGGCAGTCCCCGTTTTTTCAGGCGTGCGATCGCCGTCGGAGTGAGCGGGAAAATGGCGGCTTCGCCATTCTGTGCCATTTCTGCCACTTTGGCCGAGTTGGGAATGTATTCAAGCACGTTGGGGCCGATGGTGGTGGGCCAGGCCTTGAAGCCGGGATCCGTATCCTTCTCGGAGCCCCCCTGAATGCGATTGAACATCAGGAAACCGTGCAGGCCGAACGAGCTTGATGAGGCCGATTGGAAAACCACTTTGCCTTTGAATTTGGGATCAGCAAGATCCATCCAAGAGGTGGGTGCCGCCCATTTGTTCTCTTCGAACATCTTGGTGTTGTAGCCCAGACCGGTCAGCCCGATGTCGATACCGGCGGCCATGCCGTCTTTCATGATGGCGGTGGGGAAGAGCTCCTTGAGCACGGGATCGTCAGGCAGCTTCTGGCACAGGCCCATGGTGATGGCGCGCGACATAATGCCGTCATCCAGGAACATCACATGCATCTGCGGCTTGTCTTTGTACGCCTGCGCCTTGGCGAGCACGTCGGTGGAGGTGCCGGGCACGACAACGACCTTGACGTTGTTGGCTTTCTCGAAATCGGGGAACACGTGCTGCGTGAAGGCGCGCTCCATGTCGCCACCGTTCATGCCGATGTAGAGCGTCTTGGTTTCAGCCGCCAGCACCGAGCAGGCGGTCGTGGCGAGTGCCAGGGCGGCAACGAGTTGCGCAGTGCCGCGGCGCAGGATAGGTGCGCGAGGGGTAGTCATCTTGAAATCTCCAACAGGTTGCTCACGGCATGGGTAGTGTCGAGGATCGGCCGCGTGGGCGTCGGCAGAAATCGCGTGATGCTGAATGCATCGATAGGAATCTCGGACTCGCCACGCGTGACGAGATCGCACAGCACTTCACCTGCGGCAGGGCCGATCTGAAATCCCGCGCCGGAAAAGCCAAAACCATGAAAAAGACCCGGCGTGGTCGAACTGGGCCCCAGCACCGGATGGTGGTCGGGCATATTGCCCTCGACCCCGGTCCAGAAACGAATGATGTGCGCACCCGCCAGCTGCGGGAACAATGTCGCCGCACGGGCGAGCAAGATGGCGATGTCTTCGCCCGAGGGACGGGCCAGATCTTCGCTGGTGGTCAGGCCGCGCCCGCCGCCAATCACGCAGTTGCCCCGCGCCACCTGGCGTGCATACACCCCGCCGCCCTGAATGCCGGTGCTGACGTCCATGAAGACCGGCAGCGGCTCGGTGACCATCATGAGCGGATGAATCGAGGTCTCGGGTACGGCTTCACCGAACGCCGCGGCGAAGGCGCCTGCCCACGCGCCCGCACAGTTCAAGACCACGCGCGCATGGAGGGTCGGGCCCGACTCGGTCGTGATGCGAAAGCCCTGAGCGTCACGTTCGACCCGGGTGACCCGGGTGTGTTCCAGAACGTGGGCGCCCGCAGCCTGCGCGGCGCGTGCAAAGGCGGGCGACACCAGGCGCGGGTTGGCATGGCCGTCCTGCGGGCAGAACGAGGCGCCGGCTGCCGCATTGCTGACCCAGGGAAAGCGTCGCTCGAGTGCCGCGCGATCCAGAATTTCGAGGTTCATGCCGAAGCCGCGTGTGTGGTCCCGATAGTCGGTGAGCGCATCGAGGTCGTCGGCATTGCGAGCCAGTTTCAGATGACCGCTGCGAACGTACTCGCCGTCAGTGCCGATCAACGCGGGCAGGTCGCCCCAGATTTCGTGGGCGCGTCGGGTCAGCGGCATCTGTTCGATGCCGCGGCCCTGCCGGCGCACGCCGCCATAGTTCACGCCACTGGCTTTCGCGCCACAACGATCCCGCTCGATGACGGCGACCGGCACCCCGCGACGCGCCAGGAACAGGGCGGCACTGGCACCCACGATGCCACCGCCGATGATGGCGACTTCCGTATCCAGGCGCGTACTCACAGCGGCACCTCGTGATGATCGGCGCGTACCACGCTGATGGGGATAGGTTTGACCGGAGGTTGACTGCGAATTCTGCCGACCGCATCACAGCGCTGGTGCAGCGCATGGGCCAGCACTTCGGTCGCGCCGGCGGCACACATGCGGCCCTGGCATCTGCCCATGCCCACACGGGTGAGTGCCTTCAGGCGATTCATTTCGTGTGTACCCAGGTCGTGTGCGGCCTGGCGCACGGTGCCGGCGGTAATTTCTTCGCAGCGGCACAGCAGGACGGCGTCGTCCAGATCAGCGGCCCAATCGGCAGGGAACGGGAAAGCGCGTTCGAGCGCCGTGCGCACGCGTGCGTTGGCCAGCAGGCGATCGTCGAGCAGGGCGGCGCGACGGGCGTCGCTGGGCAACTGCGCATCGGCCAGCAGCGCCAGTGCGGCGCGCTCGCCTGCGAGTTCGGCCGCGTCTGCACCGGCGATGCCAGCACCGTCGCCCGCGACATAAATGCCGCTGACCGAGGTGCGTCCGGCGGCATCACGCCGTGGCAACCACGCGCGATCCTGGCTGTTGAAATCGAAGACACAGCCCAGCAGGCTTGCCAGCTGGGTTTCCGAACGCAGGCCCAGCCCGTAGCCTACGGCGTCACACGCTATCGAGTGAACCGTGTCCTGTCCGCGAAAGCGATAGTTCAGCGCAGAGACTTGTGCGCCCCCCTGCACCGACACCGGTCTGACGTTCTTGTGCAGGGGCACGCCGTGCGCACGCAACCAGCCCATGTAGTACAGGCCCTTGGCCAGCAAGGAGGGGGCGCGCAGCATGCCGGCAAGCCCCGCCACACCGTCGGCGTGGGTCGAGGTGTCCAGCACGGCAGCGACATCGGCACCGGCTTTTTTGTACTGATAGGCCACAAGGTAGAGCAGCGGGCCGGTGCCCATGAACACCACACGCGAGCCGATGCCGCAGCCCTGGTATTTCAGCGCGACCTGGGATCCGCCAAGCGTATAGACGCCGGGCGTGGTCCACCCCTGAAACGGCAATACGCGATCGGTTGCGCCGGTGGCCAGAATCAGATGGGTGTAAGGCACCGATGTCATGGCGCCGTTCTGGATCACCTCCAGGTGTGCCTGATCGGCGTTCCAGACCAATGCCCCTGCGCGGTAGTCGACGCGCGCTGCCAGGGCGTCCATGGTGCGATGCAAGGCATCAGCCTTTTTATGTTCAGTACCGTAAAGCGCTTGTTTGCTACGGGTGAAACCCGCGGGCGGCTGACGGTAGATCTGCCCGCCCGCACGCAATGATTCATCCAGAACGACCGGGCGCAGCCCGGCCTGAACCAGGGTCTGAGCGGCTCGGATGCCTGCGGGGCCCGCGCCGACGATGACCGGTTCGATGGGGGGACGGGAGGTGCTCATGACTGCCCCTTGGTCGATTCTGTCGTCACCGCCATGCCTGGCGCAATGAAGGTCGAACAGGCGCGCACACGACCGTGCTCGGCGGTGGTGATCCAGCAGTCCTGGCAGGCACCCATCATGCAGAACCCGGCGCGTGGCTGATCACTGAATTCCGAGCGGCGCAGCCGCGCACCTTGCGTGAGCACGGCAGTGAGCACCGTATCGCCTTCAAGCGCCTGGACATCACGCCCGTCCAGCGTGAATGCCACTGCCTTGCGGTTTTTTTCGGCGAGTCGAGTCAACAGCGGCATGATTATTTCTGTCCCACCAGTACGCGATCCAGACCATACACACGGTCGAGTACCAGCATGGTGGCTGCGGTGAGCGCGATGACCAGTGCCGAGACGGCAGCCATCATGGGATCGATCGATTCAGTGGCGTACATATACATTCTGACGGGCAAGGTGATGGTGGCTGGCGCGGTGATGAAGACCGACATGGTGAGTTCG
>JBAZPE010000344.1:0-3860 GCA_041648375.1 Burkholderiaceae bacterium
CGCAGTCAATACCTCTTTTCTTTCCGGTTCGCAGCGTTCGATGAAGATCGCTCGGGCGTGTGCTGTCTCGGCGGTGCTGGCGGTTGGGGCCATGGTTTCCATGCCTGCTCATGCCCAGGGCTCCAAGATCGGTTTCGTCAACACCGAGCGCATCCTGCGCGAGTCGGGCCCTGCCAAGGCCGCTCAGGCCAAGCTGGATGCGGAATTCAAGCGTCGCGAAGGCGAGGTGCAGCGTCTGCAGCAGAACGCTCAAGGTCTCGCAACCAAATACGAGCGTGATCGCGCCACGATGAACGACACCGCGCGTCTGAAGCAGGAGCGTGAGATCAGCATCGCTCAGCAGGATTTCGAGCGCAAGGGCCGCGAGTTGCGCGAAGATTTCTCCGTGCGTCAGAACGAAGCACTGCAGGGAATCATTCAGTCGGCAAACAATGCCATCAAGCAGATCGCTGAACGTGAAAACTACGACATCATCGTTCAGGATGCTGTTACGGTAAACCCTGCGATCGATATCACCGAAAAAGTCATTCAGGCACTTGGCCGTTAAACGCAACCGATGCCCGTCATTCTCGACGACGCTCGTGCGCGCGGCCTTCAGGAACTGATTGATTTTTGTGCGAAGCAGGGGGTGACCTGTTCGGTCTCCTCTGCGCATGCTCCAATGCCGGCAATTGCCGGCATTGGTACGTTGGCCAACGCAGGGCCATCAGAGATCGCTTTCCTCTCCAACCCGCGTTACCAGTCGCAACTCCAACACACGCGTGCTGCGGCCGTGCTGCTTACGCCGGATGCCGACGCCGCGTTGCAAGACGCTGCGGACCTTCCCCCATTTGTTCGCGTGGTTTGCGCGCATCCCTATCTGGCATATGCGCTGCTTGCGCGTTGGTTTGATGCCATGCGCAAGCCTGCGGGGCAGGGCAGTATCCATCCGACGGCGGTCGTCGCCGAGGGTGCGCAGGTGCATGCCAGCGCCAGCATCGGTGCGCATTGCGTGATCGAAGCGGGTGCCGTCATCGCCGACGGTTGCCGTATTGGCCCGGGCTGCATCATCGGTGAAGGGTCCAGTGTCGGTCCTGACAGTTTGCTGCATGCGCGCGTCACCCTTTATCATGATGTTCATATCGGCGCGCGCGCGATTGTTCACAGTGGCGCAGTGCTGGGTGCCGATGGTTTCGGTTTTGCACCGGATCCGCGCGAGCAGGGTGCCTGGTTCAAGATCGCCCAGCTGGGCGGTGTGACCGTGGGCGACGATGTGGAGATCGGTGCCAACACCACGATAGACCGCGGGGCGCTGGACAACACACAGATCGCAAGCGGTGTGAAACTGGACAACCAGATCATGATCGCGCACAACGTGCGCATCGGTGCGCACACGGCCATTGCCGCGTGCGTGGGCATCGCGGGGTCGACCGTGATCGGGGCGCGCTGCACCATCGGCGGTGCTGCCATGTTATCGGGCCACCTCACACTGGTAGATGACGTCCACATCTCGGGCGGCACGGCCGTCACGTCCAGCATCAACAAGCCCGGACGCTACACGGGCGTGTATCCTTATGCTGAACACGGGCAGTGGCAGAAGAATGCCGCCGTGATTCAGCAGTTGTCGCAATTGCGCAAGCGGATACGTGCGAACACCCCGTCGGATCGGGATCAGTAGCGCAGCCAAGGGGCATCGGCTGCCAGGCGACATCGCCTAGCCGATGCACAGATGGGTGACCTGCCGATGCGGGACCCGTTCGTCGCCACGTGCGGGTCAAATTCGTTTATATTCGCCACGCAGTCGACGTGCTGCGCTCATTCACCTTATTTTCATTACGCAAGAACGAATACCATGGAACTGGACATCGCAGGAATTCTGGAACGTCTGCCGCATCGTTATCCGATGCTGCTGATCGATCGTGTCATCGAGATGGAACCGGGCAAGCGCATCGTGGCCATCAAGAACGTATCGATCAACGAGCCTTATTTCCAAGGGCATTTCCCGGGTAACCCCGTCATGCCCGGTGTGTTGATCACCGAAGCCATGGCGCAGGCCGCTGCGCTGTTCTCGTTCGAGGGTGGGGGCAACGGCCAGGATGGCGCCGGGCTGAAGACCGTCTATTACCTCGTGGGCATCGATAACGCGCGCTTCCGTCGCCCCGTGGTGCCCGGTGACCAATTGCGTATCGAGGTCGAGGCCAAGCGCCTGAGCCGATCAATGTGCAAGTACCGGGGCCAGGCGTTTGTCGACGGTGCCGTCGTTGCCGAAGCTGACTTGATGTGCGCCATTCGTACTGTGAGCGTGTAAATGACAGGTATTGTTCACCCGACCGCTTTGATCGACCCGCAGGCCAAACTGGACGACAGTGTGTCTGTTGGCCCCTATAGCGTGATTGGCCCAAACGTCACCATCGGTGCCGGCACGGAAATCGGGCCGCATTGCGTCGTGGATGGGCATACGACCATCGGCCGGAACAATCGGTTCTATCGGTTCTGCTCCATCGGTGGCATGCCCCAGGACAAAAAGTACCGTGATGAGCCTACCCGCCTGACCATCGGCGACGACAATACCGTGCGTGAATTCGTCACCCTGAATACAGGTACGGTGCAGGACGGCGCGTTGACCTCGATCGGCAGCGACAACTGGATCATGGCGTATGTGCATGTGGCGCATGACTGCCATATCGGCAGCCACACCATTCTGGCCAATTCCGTTCAATTGGGCGGTCACGTCCACATGGACGATTGGGCGATCGTCGGCGGGGTCACCGGCGTGCACCAGTTCGCACGCATCGGTGCGCACTGCATGATCGGTGGCAACAGTTCTCTGATGCAGGATGCGCCGCCTTTCGTGCTGGCGGCAGGCAACCCTTGCGCGCCGGTCGGGATCAATAGCGAAGGCCTGAAACGTCGCGGGTTCACGCCTGAGCAGATCAGTGCACTGCGCCAGGCCTACAAGTTCGTCTTTCGACGCGGCATGCCGCTGGAAGAAGCGCGGCAGGCGCTCGTCGGTCTTCAGGAAGAGGTGCCCAGCGCCCGTGATGCCTTGCAAACCCTGCTTGATTTCCTGTCGACCACTGGTCGAGGAATCATCCGTAAATGACGCTGCATATCGGCATGGTGGCCGGCGAGCCTTCCGGTGACCTGCTAGCGGGTCGTATCATCAGCGGCTGTCGGCATCGCGACCCCGATTTCGTGTGTTCGGGCATCGGGGGGCCGCACATGCAGTCTCAGGGCTTTGAGACCTTTCACAACATGAATGCGTTGTCTGTGTTCGGTTATGTGGATGCGCTCAAACGCCTGCCTAGTCTGTTGGGTGTGCTGCGCGATATGAAGCAGCGCTATGCCCAGACGCCGCCCGATGTCTTTGTCGGTATCGATGCCCCGGATTTCAATCTGCGTCTTGAGCGGGTGCTCAGAGAGAAGGGCGTGCCGACTGTGCATTTCGTCGGACCGTCTATCTGGGCGTGGCGTTACGACCGCATCAAGACGATACGGGAATCCGTGTCGCACATGCTGGTGCTGTTCCCCTTCGAAGAAGAGATCTATCAGAAAGAAGGCATTCCCGTCACCTACGTGGGTCATCCGTTGGCGGGTGCCATTCCGATGACTCCGGATCGGGCTGCTGCGCGCAAGCGTCTGGGCATCGCGACCGACGCACGCGTGCTGGCCATCCTGCCGGGTAGTCGATCTTCCGAGATTCGCCTGCTGGCACCGGTGTTCCTGCAAGCGGCTCAGAAACTCGTGCAGCGCGATCCGGATCTGCAGTGCATCGTGCCCATGGTCAATGCCGAACGGCGGGCCGAGTTCGAGGCAATTCTCAAACAGTTTCCCGTGCCGGGCCTGCGTTGCATCGCAAGCGATACCGTGCATCCGCCGGT
>JBAZPE010000345.1:0-3851 GCA_041648375.1 Burkholderiaceae bacterium
CCAGTTTGTCTGGCCCCAGTATGACGCTGGCATCACGCAGATCGCCGATCCAACCGATGCGCTGGCCGCGCAGGACGTGTCATTTGCGCACTGGCTACGGCGCAATGTGCACGCGCACAAAGTGCCCGGCTATGCGGCCGTCACCTTATCGCTGAAACAGACCGGCGTTCCGCCTGGGGATGTCAGCGACACGCAGATGGACGCAATCGCCGACATCGCCGATGCGTTCGGCTTTGGCGAACTGCGGGTGTCCCACGAGCAAAACCTCATTCTTGCCGATGTCGCCCGACATCGCCTGCATGAGCTGTGGTTGCGGCTCAAACCCCTGGGCCTGGCCACGGCCAACATCGGCATGCTCACCAATATCATCGCCTGTCCGGGGGGTGACTTCTGTGCCCTGGCCAACGCGGTCTCCATTCCGGTGGCACAGGCCATACAGGAACGTTTCGACGATCTGGACTTCGTCTACGAAATCGGCGAACTGGATCTGAACATTTCGGGCTGCATCAACGCTTGCGGGCACCATCATGTCGGCCACATCGGCATTCTGGGTGTGGATAAGGCAGGTGAAGAGTGGTACCAGGTCACCATCGGTGGACGCCAGAGTGGGGGTGACGATCAGGCCTATGACAGCCGAGGCGAACTTCGTGCAGGAGGCGCGGCCATCGGCAAGATCATCGGGCCGTCTTTTGCGCGCGACGATGTGCCCGAGGTGGTCGAGAAACTGGTGCGCACCTACCTGGCTGCACGCGATAGCGACGCCGAGCGTTTCGTCGATGTCGTCTCGCGCATCGGCCTGGAGCCTTTCAAGGTCGGCGTCTATGGCGAGAGCGACAACACCCGTCAGAAAACCCCAGCACTCCAATGACCGACGCCATGAGCCACACTGAAACTGCCCACTTGATTCGTCACGGCGCGCTGGAATTCGACCAGTCGCGCCTGTTTGCCCCGGATGCCACCGACGCGCCGGATCGCACCCTGCCCCCCGATGAGGCGGGGTGGGTCGTCCCGCTCTCCACCTGGCTCGCAGGCGCGAACGCGCTTCGGGCGCGCACGCACCCCGTTGCACTGCTGATCGCTCCAGGCGACGACCCCTGGGCTCTGCGCAGCGAGGATACCAGCGACATGAATGCCCTGGGATTGGCGTTCATCGCCGTCGACTTCCCCGCCTTCACCGATGGCCGTGGGTATTCACACGCCCAGGTACTGCGCCATCACCTGGGCTACACCGGTGAATTGCGGGCGGTGGGCGATGTGCTGATCGACACCATCTTCTACATGGCGCGCTGCGGGTTTGACAGCTTTGCGGTGAAACCGGGGCATGATCCCCAGGGTGCGCTCGCTGCATTGCACAGTTTTTCGCAGCGGTACCAGCGCGGATACAGCGAAGTGGCCTGACCGATTCCGGCGCATGCACGCGCCATGAGGCCCAAGCCGGGGTGGGATCGCGGATTGCTGATTGAACCGACCAATCGACGTGCGCCCAGTGGCTATCCGCCATTGCCACGTGGGCCATGGCCTTGCACTTAATCCTTGAGTGTGAGCCTGGCCGCCTCCGGAGATCCACCCCATGGCCAGCAAAACGAAGGCGTCTGCAGAGAAGGCAGCGTCACGCAACACCGGTAGTGCCCCCGCCAAGAAACCCGCCTCCCCCAGCACCGATCCTCTGGTCCAGCTCGCGCAGGACACCCAGGATCTGGTGGCGAGCATGCCCTATAACGAACACAAGGCCGCTGAACACGGCCGTGCAACTGGTGTCTGTCCCATGCGCGGCGAGCATCGTCCTACGCCTGACAATGTCAGTGCCAGCACGACATCCGAGCACACGGCCTCGGCCAAGACCGGTGCGGGCAAGCCCATGCCTGGCGTCAATGTCAACAATGGCCCGCTGGATACGCGGCGCGCCGATGCATCCGGGCAAGTGCTCACGACCAACCATGGCGTGCCGGTTGGCGACAACCAGAATTCACTGAAGGCGGGCCTGCGTGGACCCACCTTGCTGGAGGACTTCATCCTCCGTGAAAAAATTACGCACTTCGACCACGAGCGCATTCCCGAACGCATCGTGCACGCTCGCGGCTCGGCAGCACACGGCTACTTCGAGTCCTACGGCAGCCTGGCCGAGCACACTCGTGCGGCACCTTTTGCCGAAGCGGGCAAACAAACGCCCGTGTTCGTGCGATTTTCGACGGTTGCCGGCGAACGTGGATCGACCGATACGGCCCGCGATGTACGCGGCTTTGCCGTCAAGTTCTACACCGATGAAGGCAACTGGGATCTGGTGGGTAACAACATTCCCGTGTTCTTCATTCAGGATGCGATGAAGTTCCCGGATCTGATCCACGCGGTGAAACCCGAACCTCATCACGGCATGCCCCAAGCGGCATCGGCGCACGATACCTTTTGGGACTTTGCCTCGCTGATGCCGGAATCGACCCATATGCTGATGTGGGCAATGTCCGATCGAGCCTTGCCTCGCAGCTACCGCATGATGGAAGGTTTTGGCGTGCACACCTTCCGCCTGATCAACGAAGCAGGCGAATCGGTTTTCTGCAAATTCCACTGGAAACCGCTGCTGGGTACCCATTCGCTGGTCTGGGACGAAGCAGTCAAAATCAGCGGTGCAGACTCCGACTTTCACCGCAGAGATTTGTGGGAATCGATCGAAGCCGGTGAGTTTCCGGAATGGGAACTTGGCGTGCAGATCTTCACCGAAGAACAGGCCGATGCCTTCAGTTTCGACATTCTGGATGCGACCAAGCTGATTCCTGAAGAACTGGTGCCCGTGCAGATCATCGGCAAGATGGTGCTGAACCGCAACCCGGATAACTTCTTTGCCGAAACCGAGCAGGTCGCCTTCTGCGTGGCACATGTCGTGCCGGGTATCGACTTCAGTAACGACCCCCTGCTTGCCGGTCGTATCCATTCCTACACCGACACGCAAATCACCCGCCTGGGCGGTGCCAACTTCCACGAAATTCCGATCAATTCGTCGATTGCACCCGTGCACAACAACCAGCGCGATGGTTTACACCGTCAGACGATCAATCGTGGGCGTGTGGCCTACGAACCGAACTCCCTGGGCGGCGGTTGCCCCTTCCAGGCCGGAAGCAAGGGCTTTGTTTCCTTCCCAGAGCCGGTGCAGGAAGACAAGGTGCGCGGCAAGCCGGAAAAGTTTGCCGACCACTACACTCAGGCCACCCTGTTTTTCAACAGCCAGACACCCTGGGAACAGGACCACATCGTGGCGGGGTTCCGGTTCGAACTGAGCAAGTTGACGGTGCCTGCCATCCGCGAACGCATGCTCGCCTCGCTGGTCAACGTGTCCGAGACCCTTGCCGCCCGCGTGGCCGAAGGGTTGGGCATGCCCGTGCCGGCCGCACTGCCCCGCGTGCTGGAAATGCCTGCCGCTCCCGAGGTCGAGTCCTCAGAGGCGCTCTCGCTGACGGCACGCCCGGGCGATGGCAATATCCGCACGCGCAAGATTGCGATTCTGGTGGCCAAGGGCGTCGAGCATGACTCGCTGGCGGCGTTGCAAACCGCACTGGTCGAGAAAGGCGCCGTGGCCTTGCTGGTGGCAGAGCGCCTGGGTGAGGTGCAGACCAGCGGGGGCAAGTCGTTGCCCATCGCCGCGACGTTCGAAAACACGCCGTCTGCCCTCTTTGATGCGGTCGTGGTAGCTGACGGGGCCGGCGCGCAAGCACTGGCCAAGAGCGGACGTGCACTGGAATTCCTCAAGGACCAGTATCGCCACTGCAAAACCATCATGGCGATCGGTACGGGTCGTGAGGTGATCGATGCGGCCCACTTGCCCGATACATTGCCCGATGGTGCTGCAGACCCGGGGTTGA
>JBAZPE010000346.1:0-3849 GCA_041648375.1 Burkholderiaceae bacterium
CAACTCGAAGTTGCCGCTGGCCCCGCCGATGTTGATGGACACATCGTTGCCCATGACCTGTGCGGCCAGCATGGTGATGGCTTCACATTGCGTGGGGTTGACCTTGCCCGGCATGATGGAGCTGCCCGGCTCGTTTTCAGGGATGCTGATCTCGCCCAGGCCGGAACGCGGACCGCTGGATAGCCAGCGCACGTCATTGGCAATTTTCATCAGACCTGCTGCAAGCGACTTCAACGCGCCGTGCGCGAACAGCAAGGCTTCATGCGAAGCCAATGCCTGGAACTTGTTGGGTGCCGAGACGAAGGCGCAACCGGTGGCATGCGCCAGCTCGGCCGATACCCGTGCACTGAATTCAGGATGCGCGTTCAAGCCCGTGCCGACCGCAGTACCGCCGATAGCCAGTTGATGCAGCCCGGGCAGCGTGGCGCGGATCTGCTGCTCTGCGAGATCGAGTTGCGCGACATGGCCCGATATTTCCTGACCCAGCGTCAGCGGCGTGGCGTCCTGCAAATGGGTGCGACCGATTTTGACGATGTCGTAGAACTCGGCGCTCTTGGCCGCCAGCGTGCCCCGCAAAGCCTTCAAGGCGGGCAGCAGATGCTGTTCGACCTGTTGAGCAGCGGCCACATGCATTGCAGTAGGAAAAGTGTCGTTGGAAGACTGCCCACGGTTGACATGGTCGTTGGGATGCACCTTGCGCGCTTCGCCACGCTCGCCGCCCAGGATTTCCGAACCCCGGTTGGCCAGCACTTCGTTCAGGTTCATATTGCTTTGTGTACCTGACCCGGTCTGCCAGACCGACAGGGGAAATTCGTTCGGCCACTTGCCCGCAATGACTTCGTCTGCAGCCGCTATGATGGCCTGTGCGATTTTGGGGTCAAGCTCACCCAACTCGGCGTTGACCTTCGCGGCGGCACTCTTCAATCGGGCGAACGCGTGCACCAGCGGCACAGGCATTTTTTCGGTGGAAATGGCAAAAAAGTGCAAAGACCGTTGCGTTTGCGCACCCCAGAGATGATCGTCGGGCACTTCGATCGGGCCAAATGTATCTTTTTCAGTACGCATTTTCATGGAAGAGAACACTCCGTAAGGGGCCAGAACCGCCACCCAGCAATGATGCAGGCGGCGTCCAGTTGAGAATAGCAATCAGTCTTAAAAGTAGCAGAATCGCTGCGTTCATATAATCCGCAACTCACTATCGTACGCCCGGAATTCGCCATGCCCACAATGCCCCTACAGCGCTTGCGCCTTCATTTGCAAGACGAATCTGCGACCGACGCCTTGGCACAGGCGCTTGCCAGGGCCATGGGACTCGCGGGCGAAGCAAGCGCGCGCGATGATCAGGCTGACGGGCAATCACCTCAGCCCTTGCCGCTCCCGGCACGTGCCCGCTCAGGCAGCATCCACCTCAAAGGAGACCTCGGCGCAGGGAAAACCGCCTTCTCCCGGGCCTTCCTCAGAGCGTGCGGTGTTACAGGTCGAATCAAAAGTCCGAGCTACGCGCTACTTGAAACCTATAAAGTTTCTAACTTATACTTGTATCATCTTGATTTTTATAGATTTAGCGACCCGCGAGAATGGTTGGATGCAGGGTTTCGCGATTTGATTCGCGATGACTCCCTGGTGCTGATCGAATGGCCGGAAAAGGCGCAGGACCTTCTGCCCTCACCCGACATATTGATTTCATTGGAATATTCCGATTCTGGCCGCGACGTTGAAATCGCCGCATTTACAGACAGAGGACAAACATGGCTGAACGCGATTGTCCCCCAAAAGGGTCAGCACCCCTCCGCGCCGTAGCGCCGCACAGTCGGCGTCGCCTGCTCGGTGCTGCCGCAACGTTGCTGATGTTGCCCGTCATCCCCCGATTCGCCCATGCCGCGACCATACTCGCCGTGCGCACCTGGCCTGCCGACGAGTACACGCGCGTGACATTCGAACTCGACCGCGAACTCAAGGCCGAGCATTTCACGCTGGAGAATCCGCATCGGCTGGTGGTCGATATCGAAGGTATCTCCATGAGCCGGGCATTGAACGAGCTGGCTGCCAAGGTGCGTCCCAACGATCCCTATATCCAGTCGTTGCGCGTCGGTCAGAACCGCCCTGGTGTGGTGCGTCTGGTGTTCGATCTGAAGCAGGCGATTGCGCCCCAGGTATTCACGCTCAAACCCGTTGCCGACTATCAGTTCCGCCTGGTGCTGGACCTGTACCCGCGCGTGGCGCAAGACCCGCTGATGGCCTTGCTCAAGGAGCAGCCCGCCGCACTGGATCGTGACGATCCCCTGGCGCGCATCCTGGAAGACATCTCGCGCAACCCGGCCACGCCCGCCACACCGCCACCGGTCGCGGTCATTCCCCGCATTTCGCCCTCGACCATTCCCTCGGCACCACCGCGCCCGGGCCCGACCCTGCCGTCATCGAAGCGCATGCTGACCATTGCGCTGGACCCCGGGCATGGCGGCGAAGATCCCGGTGCCATCGGCCCATCCGGTCTGCGCGAGAAAGACGTGGTGCTGCGCATTGCGCGTCGACTGAAAGCAATGATCGACGCCCAGCCGAACATGCGGGCCTACATGACGCGCGACGATGATTACTTCGTCCCGCTGCATGTGCGGGTGCAGAAGTCGCGCCGTGCGCGGGCCGATCTCTTCATCTCCATCCACGCCGATGCCTGGGTCAAGCCTTCGGCCAACGGTGCCTCGGTATTTGCCCTGTCGCAACGCGGCGCCAGCAGCACCATGGCCCGATTGATGGCCAACAAGGAAAACGCCGCCGACCTGGTCGGAGGCGTGAACTTTGGTGCGCATGACGAGCAGGTCGTGAAAGTGCTGCTGGATTTGTCGACGACCGCCCAAATCAATGATTCGCTGCGCGTGGGCAAGACCTTCCTGACAGAGATCGCCAAGATCAACCGCTTGCACAAGCCCGAGGTCGAGCAAGCGGGCTTTGCCGTGCTGAAGGCACCCGATATTCCATCGGTACTGGTGGAAACGGCGTTCATCAGCAACCCGCGTGAAGAGTCGCTGCTGCGCTCGCCTGAGCATCAGGACAGCATGGCGGTCGCCCTGTTCACCGGCATTCGTAATTATTTTGCTGCCTACCCGCCCCTCGCACGCGCGGGCGACACCGGCTGATCCACATCGCCCTCGATCAAGGATCGATCCGGCTGTGCATCCACGCAGGGCTAAAATAGCGGATTGCTGTTTTAGCCCTGACGTCCTTCTATGCCACCTCGCCGCTCCATTCTTGCCCTTCCCGACCTGCTGATCAGCCAGATTGCCGCAGGCGAAGTGATCGAGCGCCCGGCATCGGTACTGAAGGAGATACTGGAAAATGCCATCGACTCGGGCGCGACCGCTATAGAAATACGGCTGGACGGTGGCGGCATTCGACGCATCGCGGTCATCGACGATGGCAGCGGCATCCCGGCGCCGGAGTTACCGCTGGCCATGATGCGGCACGCAACGAGCAAAATACGCTCGTTGGAAGATCTCGAATCGGTGGCGTCCATGGGGTTTCGCGGGGAAGCCCTGGCCTCGATCGCATCGGTGGCGCAACTGACCATCACCTCGCGCACGCGGGATGGGTCGCATGCCTGGCAGATCCAGTCGGGCAGTGAACAGGTGTCACCTGCGTCAGGTCCCGTGGGCACCACCGTGGATGTGCGTCAGCTGTTTGATGCGGTGCCGGCCAGGCGCAAATTTCTGCGATCCGAGGCCACGGAATTCGGACATTGCGTGGATGCGCTCGAGCGCATCGCGCTGGCTCACCCCCACATCGCGTTCAGGCTCTTTCATGGCGACCGCGCCCAGCGGCAATGGTTACCGACCGATCCCATTCAGCGCATAC
>JBAZPE010000347.1:0-3830 GCA_041648375.1 Burkholderiaceae bacterium
CCAACGTGAGCGTGTTTGATTACGAGCCCGACGGCGATCCGCTGCGCCTGTATCTCGAATCGCTGCACAAGTACGAACCCCTGCCGCAGGACACGCTGGTACTGCCTTCGCATGGCCGTCCCTTCAAGGGTCTGCACGAACGCATCCAGCAGCAGCGCGACCATCACAAAGAGCGCCTCGATGAGGTGGTGCGCGCGTGCGCCGAAGGGGGCAAGACCACCACCGATATCGTGCCCATCATGTTCCACCGCAAACTGGACACGCATCAGTTGACCTTCGCCATGGGCGAGGCTCTTGCCCACCTGAATCTGCTGCTCTTCCGGGGCGATCTGGTGCGTCGCACCGATGACGATGGCCTGGTGCGTTTCTACAAGGCCTGATGGCGCCGCTGGCGCCGCACGCACCGAGGTGCTAGTGCGGGGCTGCGGTTGATGCGCCAGGAGGGGCGTCGCTGAAGGCGTCACGCAACGTTCGCCCGAAAAACGCGAACGCTTCGCCCGCGCCGTCAACGACCTGGTCTGCGTGCTCGCGCGGCAAGTCCCGCGCATCGAGCGCCGCGACGAACGCACGCCACGCCTGCGCACGACCGGCCGGGGATGCAGCCAGATTGCGGGCACCGAAGTCGGCCGAGAGGTTCAGCGCTGTTTGCGCCTCCTTGAACAGAAAGGCCGCGCCAAGCGTCGAGCCCTCACTCACATACAACCAGCCCAGCGCACGAGCAGGAAACGCGTCACGACCGGGTGCCGCGTCTGCGGACGATGCGCCTGCCTCCCCGGCCCCGGTCGTAGCCGCCGCATCGCGCAGCCATGTGCGACAGCGCACGCTCAAGTCGGCATCGAGGTCGATCAGGTCCTGACGGGCCGCATCCACGCGGGTCCGCTGTGCCAGGTCGGGGATCATCGCGTGCAACGCGGGTTGGTCAGCGAGCGCGTTGACCTGGCACTGAAAGACATACTGCGCCGCCACGAACCGGACATAACGATCGCGCCGCGCAAAGGGCGCCAGCCTGCCCATCAGTTCATGCATGGACTCATGCAACTCGGCAGTCTCAGCCTTCAATCTGGAAGCAAGCGTCTGTTCGCTCATGACGGGTGTCATCACAGCTGCTCGAAGCGATCGAAACGTCGATCAATATCGCGACGCTCGTGGGTAATCTCGCGCACTTGGGCCGCGGGCGGACCGACATGCATCCAGGTCAGCATCAGGTCGACCTGCTCGGGGGTGCCCTGCACCAATGCCTCGACACTGCCGTCCAGATTGTTTTGCACCCAGCCACGCGCCCCCACCATATGAGCCTGGCGCACGCATGCCAGGCGATATCCCACCCCCTGCACGCGGCCGGTGACATGGATATAAACGGTTTCAGTCTGATTCAGGGTACGCATCGTGCTCGGTTCCACAATTTTCGAACAGACGAATTTTAGCGTGCGCGCTGCAAGGCACTGGGTATAGTGCATGCCACTGCTCCCGTTTTCCGTTTCACAGCCCTTCGCCCATGACGCCTGCCTACACCCATAGCCTGTACATCGGGCGCTTTCAGCCCTTTCACCTCGGGCACGCCCAGATGCTGGCCCACGCCCTGCAGGTCGCGCCGCGCTGCATCGTCGTCATCGGTTCGGCCCACCAGGCCGCCACACCCAAAAACCCGTTTGACTGGGCGCTGCGTGCCGAGATGATCAGGCGATCGCTGCCGCCCGATCAGGCAGCCCGCATTGATTTCATTGCCCTGCGTGACTACTACAACGGCGATCGCTGGGCGCGCGCACTGCGCGATGCCGTCCACGCCCTTGTCGATGCACCTGCCCGCGTCGCGCTCATCAGTCACTACAAGGACGCGTCCAGCGCCTATCTGAAGTGGTTCCCCGAATGGGAGACAGTGGGTTTCGGGCGCCAGAACGCCATAGACGCCACGCCATTGCGCACGGCCTTCTATGAGGCGATCATGGAAGGCAAGCCACCGGCGCAGGCGCTAGAGGCCATGCTGCCGGCGCTGCCCGAGGGCAGCCGCCAGGTACTCACGCAGTGGGCCGCGCAAGCAGCGCCTGCACTTGAACTCGCGCAGGAATGGCAGAAATTGTGCGAAGTGCGCCAGGCTTGGTCGCACTCGCCCTACGCACCGATTTTCGTTAGTGTCGATTGCGTGGTGATCTGCCAGGACCACGTGCTGCTCATCGAGCGCGATCGCCGACCAGGCGCCGGATTGATGGCGCTGCCAGGCGGCTTTCTCGAAGAACACGAGTTGCTTCAGGCGGGCGCGCTACGCGAACTACGTGAGGAAACGGGTCTGGTGATTGATCTGGATGACCCGACTGTGCAGCTAGAGGGCGTGCGGGTGTTCGATCATCCGCAGCGAAGCGAGCGCGGGCGGGTGATTACGCATGCCTACGCCATCCGGGTGGCTGCGCAGGCGCTTCCGGATGTCCGGGGGGGGGACGACGCCCGCAGTGCCCGCTGGGTGCCCATCGGTGAGCTGTGCGCACTGGAGCCGTGCCTGCACAACGATCACTTCCATATTCTGGACACGTTTCTCGGGCTGCTGGACGATGCGCCGGTGCAGGCAATCAGCGCAACACGCGTCTGAGCACACGTTCGCCGAACTGATTGACCATCAACCCCAGCAGCACGCCCAGCGCGCCCAGCCACTGCAGGGGCGTGAGCCACTCATCGAAGGTGATCGCAGCAGTGGCCAGGCCGACGACCGGCACCAGCAGACTGAAGGGCGCGATACGGCTCGATGGGTGGCGATTGAGCAGATTGGTCCACAGGGTGTAGCCCACCAGGGTGGAAACGAGCGCCAGATACAGTACCGCAGCCCACCCGCCCCAGGAAATCGCCGTAAGCATGTCGAGCGAAAAATCTTCCACAGTGAGGGTCAGGAGCATGAAAACCGGCAGGGCCACCAGACTGGTCCAGACAATGAAGGCAAAGGCGTCGTAACCCGGGGCCTTGGCCGAGATATGGCGTACGAGCAGATTGGAGATGGCCCACATCAGCGCGGCGGTGATGGTCAAGGCAAACCCGATGAGGGTCATCTCGCCCGGCCCCTCGCCATGGGAGGCGGCAATCAGCCCCAGCCCGCCCGTGGCGAGCAGCACCCCCAGCCATTGCACCCCGCGCGTGCGCTCACCCAGAAAAACCGCCGCCAGCACGAGTGTGAGCATGGCCTGGGTCTGCAGCACCAGCGAGGCCACGCCCGCAGCCATGCCCAGGCTGATCGCCACGAACAGAAACCCGAACTGGCCGACCCCCTGTACCAGCCCGTAGGCCAGCACGAATCGCATGGGCACACGCGGCATGCGCACGAAGTACAGCAGGGGCAGACTCGCCAGCGCATAGCGCAACGCACCCAACAGCATGGGGGTAATGTTCTGCAGGGCAAATTTCATTACTGCGAAATTCACACCCCATATCAACACGACGCCCAGTGCACAGGCGTAATCCAGACGCGACATGGGCGCGCGCGATTCAGACATGATCTTTCCCGGGAAACACGCCATGGCAGGCCACGAGGCCCGCCGTGATGGCGATCAGGCCAGTAGTGTACGCGCCGCCTGCGGCATAATCGGCATTCGCCTCAAGCCCCGTTTATCTGCGTGCTCACCATGTCCACCTTCAGCATCTATCTCGCCGGTTTCGACGTCTTCCGTTCCGATGCACTGGACTATGGCAAGCAGTTGAGTCGGGCCTGCGCCGACCACGGCCTGGTGGGCCTGTATCCCCTGGACAACACCGCACCACAGGGGCTGACGGCGCACGAGACCGCTGCGTGGATCTATCGCAGCAACATCGCCCTGATCGAGCGCGCCGACGCCGTGATGGCCAACCTCAAT
>JBAZPE010000348.1:0-3804 GCA_041648375.1 Burkholderiaceae bacterium
GGCCATTGCATTCACAGACGATGCGGGTGCCACATCAGGCACGCACACGGCACGCTTCGGCGAAATCGAGCAGCGTGGCGTGGCACTGACTGCCAAGGGCCGCAGCCTGTACGACGAACTGTTGGCCAGCGTGCGCAGCATCGACGGTCAAGGCAGCGCGAGCGCGTCTTATGGTGATCGTCTCGCCCAGGCGTTCGAAGCATTCCCCGACGATCTCGACGCCATGCGTGAGCAGGAACTCGCATTCTTCAAGTACTCGGTCACGCCGGCGGGTGCTGCAGCCGGTGCGTCGAAAACGGATGGCCCGTCCCTGGCTGCTTTGGTCAGGGCCGGTTTCGTGAAAGCCGATCCGATCGTCTACGAAGATTTCCTGCCGGTCAGTGCCGCCGGGATTTTCCAGTCCAACCTGGGCGGTACCGAGCAGCGCAGCTATACGGCCAACGCCGCCAAGGCGCGGTTCGAAACCGACCTGGGGGCCAGTGTGCAGGACGAAATCGCCCTGTATGCGGCCACGCAGCAGCGCTCGATCGACGCAGTCGCGAAAACGTTTGCGGGCGTTGGGACGATCTGAATATAAAAGGCTTGTTCAGATTCCGATGGTGCTAAAGAATAGGCACTTCACCCATTCTTAGCGCCTGTCACGATCATGTCCAAGCCCGTCGATCACGCATCCCTCGTCACGCAGGATTCGGCCAGGCATGCGCCTGCGCCTTGTCTGTGGGCCAACCCCAGCATGGGACGCGTCACGGATGCGTCTGCATCCGATCGGATCTGTCTTGCAGATGTCGAGGCGACCGAGGCCAGACTCGCACGCTTCGCGCCTGTGCTGATCGCACTGTTCCCTGATCTGGCGGCGACCGGCGGTCAAATCGAATCGGCATTGCTGCCGTTGGTCCATCTGGCCGGTCCGCAGTTTCAGGATGGCAGTGCCGCCGGCAAGCTCTGGCTGAAGGCCGACAACGCGCTGCCGATCGCCGGTTCGATCAAGGCCCGTGGCGGCATTCACGAAGTGCTCGAATTCACCGAGGCACTGGCACACAAGCATGGATTGCTCGATGGCGCTGCCGACTATGGTGTGCTGGTCTCGCCCGAAGCGCGAGCCTGTTTCGCGCGCTATGAGATCTCGGTCGGATCCACCGGCAATCTGGGGTTGAGCATCGGCATCATGGCATCTGCCCTGGGCTTCAAGGTCACGGTGCACATGTCCTCTGACGCGAAGCAGTGGAAGAAAGACAAGTTGCGCGCCAACGGCGTGAACGTGGTCGAGCATGCCGGCGATTATGCGCAAGCGGTGGCAGTCGGGCGGGCGCAGGCCGAGTCTGATCCCTCGGGCTATTTCGTGGATGACGAGCATTCGCTTTCTCTGTTTCTGGGCTACAGCGTGGCCGCCCTGAGGTTGCAGACGCAACTGCAGCGCGCGGGCGTCGCCGTAGACGCCAATCACCCGCTGTTCATCTACCTGCCTTGTGGTGTGGGCGGTGCGCCGGCTGGCATCACCTTCGGCTGCAAACTGTTGTTCGGTGCAGCCGTGCACTGCTTCTTTGTCGAGCCGACGGCGGCGGCCTGTTTTCTGGCCAGCATGCAACATCCCGAGCAGCCCGGGATTTCGATCTATGACCTGGGCATGGACAACCGCACCGAGGCCGACGGCCTTGCCGTGCCGGTCGCCTCCGAGTTGGCCGTGGCGCAGATGCGGCCCATGCTTTCAGGTGTGATCACCACAACCGACGACACGATGTTCGAGGATCTGGCCCGTTTGCACGACGGTGAGGGAATCAAGGTCGAACCGTCGGCGGCAGCGTCCCTCAGTGGGCCTCGCATGCTGTTGGGAACACGCGCGGGTCGAGCCTACCTTGAAGCTCAGGGTCTTCTGGCATGCATGCCGCAGGCCAATCACATCGTCTGGAGCACCGGCGGTCTGTTCGTGCCCGACGAGGAATACGCGCAATTTCTTGAGCGCGGTCACCGTTTGCTGACCGCCGCAGCGGCCTGATTCGTCCCAGGCTGGCGGTGACGTCAGGGTGTACAACCGCGCGGCCGATCGCAACGAGTTGCTGTGTGAACCAAGCAAAACCTGGCCCGCCCCACTGAAATGCACCCCGAAAACTGGACAGAGATCCAACCTTCGGGAAACCGTGCACCCTTGCGACAAGCCGTTTCCCCTTAACGGATGATGAAGCCGGCACCCACGGGATCGTTGCGGTCGATGACCCAGCGGGCGGTGCCCAGAATGCTGGCCGTGCCTTTGACGGTGGGCCGCAGGGCACGCGTACCGTTGAGGTCGACCTCGCCCAGCAGGCAGCCTTCGAAGGTGCCGCTGCCCAGCAGGCCTTCAGACAGAATGGGTTGATTGATGCCCATCTTGCCGCGTGCCTCGAACATGGCCATCATGGCGCTGGTGCCCGTGCCACCAGGCGAACGATCGAGCTGGCCCGCGCTGAACACGTGCACGTTCTTGTAGAACGCGCCTTCGATCGTAGCGGGATGCCAGAACGTCACGAAGTTCAGGTTGTTGATGTGAGCCTGGGTGGGGTGCTGGATTTTGTGCTTCTGATTGATCTGGTCGCGCACCATAATGCCCAGTCGTGACAGCTCGCTGCCGTTTTCCGGCGAGATGCGCAGGTCGCAGTTCGTCAGGTCGACGATGCCGAAATAATTGCCCCCCCAGACGATGTCGGCCTTCAGGTCGCCGTAGCCCTCGATCGTGACGGGAATGTCCTGCGCCTCGACGTAAGCCGGCACGTTCTCGAAACGCGTCCACAGTACCTCATCGCCATCGGAAGCGACTTCAGACACCACCAGCCCTGCCGTGGTTTCGAAACGGATGGTCGTCATGCCGTTCTCGCCGCGCGGCACCAGGCCGAGCGCGACCATGGCCATGCTGACTGCGATCGTGCCATGGCCACACATGTGGGAATACTCGGTGCCGTCGATATAGATCAGGCCGGCGTCGAACTCGGGGCTCGAGGGCGGCGTGAGGAACACACCGAACATGTCGCTGTGACCACGCGGCTCGCGCATCAGGGCCATACGCAACCAGTCGTAGTTGGCTTCCAGAAAGGCACGCTTTTCGAGAATGGACGATCCCGCAGGGTAGGGAATACCGCTGTGGATGATGCAGAGGGGCTCGCCCTCGGTATGGGTATAGATGACGTCGAACGCGTCTTGCTTGCGCATGACTGATACTCCTGGCAAAAGAGGAAGAGAATGTGCGGGTTATTCGCGGTCGGACAACATGTCCAGGCCGATGGTCAAATCCAGAATGACGATGGCCACGACCGCGGCGAGAATGGTGGCGCCGGATACGGCGGCGATGGTCGGGTCGATCGTGTACTGCACATAGTTGAAGAGCTTGACCGGAATCGTGTTCAATTCTGCAGTCGTGTTGAAAATCGAGAGCTCGACATTGATGAATGACGAGATGAAGGCGAAGATCGACCCGGTCACGATGCCTGCCCGGATCTGCGGCAGCACCACCAGAAAGAACGTCGTCCAGGGTCGCGCACCCAGATCGGAGGACGCTTCTTCCAGCGCGCGTTGTTCGGGGGTGAGCAGCGCGAACGCCGAGCGCAGGACGAAGGGCGCGATGATGACGGTGTGCCCGACCAGCAGCGCGAGGAAGCTGCGTGTCAGACCGAAGTAGGCACCGAACTGCAGCAGGGCAGCGCCCAGCACGATGTGTGGCAGCACGAGTGGCGACATCAGGATGGACGACACGGCGGCCTTGCCGGGAAACGAGAAGCGGGCCAGGGCCAATGCGGCCGGCACTGTCATGATCACCGCCAGAATTGTCGCCGACCCGGC
>JBAZPE010000349.1:0-3803 GCA_041648375.1 Burkholderiaceae bacterium
GTATCTGCAACGCGCCCTGCAGGCGCCCCCTCGCCCGGGACGGGAAATCGCCGACAAGGGGCGACGCGAAGAGATCAACACGCTGATGGCCAAGATCAAGCCCTGACGCGTGGTCGCCATGCCAGCGCTAAAGGGCCGATTGATTCACCCGAGCAGAGAGCTGCTCGGCTGATTCCTTGCGCTCGCTGTAGCGATCGGTCAGCCAACCCGACAGGCCACGGGTCATCAACGTAAACTTCACCAATTCCTCCATCACGTCGACGATCCGGTCGTAATTGGCTGAAGGCTTCATGCGCCCTGCCTCATCGAACGCCAGAAACGCCTTGGGTACGGAAGACTGATTCGGTATGGTCACCATGCGCATCCAGCGCCCGAGGATGCGCATCTGGTTGACGGCATTGAAGGATTGCGACCCGCCTGACACCTGCATCACCGCGAGTGTCTTGCCCTGCGTGGGGCGCAGGGCCCCGTCAGCCAGCGGTATCCAGTCGATCTGCGCCTTCATGATCGCCGTCATGGCACCGTGGCGTTCGGGTGAGCACCACACCATGCCCTCGCTCCATTGGGCAAGTTCGCGAAGTTCGCGCACCTTGGGATGGGTATCCGGCGCATCATCAGGCAATGGCAAACCGCTGGGGTCGAAGGTTCGCGTGTGCGCACCCATCGCGCGCAGCAACATCGCCGCCTCCTGCGTCACCAGACGACTGTAGGAACGCTCACGAACCGAGCCATACAGCAGCGCAATCCGGGGCGCGTGGTCAAGCGCAAACGCCTGCGGCACGCGGGGCACGTCAAACAAGGCAGTATCCAGATTGGGCATGTCGCTCGGCTGGCTCGCCGGTTGTTCAGTTGCGCTCAACACGATCTCCCGCAGCATCGATTACCTGTTCACCATCTTCCTTGGTAAACGCCCCCTGCTGGGGGTCAGGCAGGATGTCCAGCACGGTCTCCGAGGGGCGGCACAGACGCGTGGCCAAAGGCGTGACCACAAGGGGCCGATTGATGAGAATGGGGTGCGCCATCATGGCGTCGATCAACGCCTCATCCGACAGCGCCGGATCGTCCAGGCCCAGGTCAGCGTACGGCGTGCCTTTCTGGCGCAGCAATGCACGCGCGGGCTGGCCGGTCGCCTCGATAAGTGTGCACAGTTGCGCGCGTGAGGGTGGGGTTTTCAGATACTCGATGATGTCCGGCTCGACGCCGCTGTTTCGGATCAGCGCAAGCACGTTGCGCGACGTGCCGCAATCCGGGTTGTGATAGATCGTGATCGACATATTCGTGGGCTTCCATTGCGACGGACTAATGATTCAATTATATTTGAATCATTGAATCAATCAACAGGCCGATCATCCATGGCATCACCGAATCAGCGTAAAACCCCTGCCCTGCTGCCCGAAGACGACGCCGTTCTCGCCCTGGCAGCCCTGGCCCAGGCGCAGCGACTGCGCGCCTTTCGGGCGCTGGTGGTGGCCGGGCCGCAAGGCCTGACACCCAGCACCATGGCCGAGCTGCTCGGCATCGCACGCAGCGCACTGTCTTTTCATCTCAAGGAACTGGCGCATGCTGGGCTCGTCAGTGTCGAGCCCAGCGGCCGCAATCTGATCTACCGCGCAGATTTTGAGCGCATGAACGCGCTGATGGGGTATCTGACGGAACAGTGCTGCGCCGGGCAGCCGTGCGCCGTTACCGACCAGGCTGGTTGCGTTCAGGGCTAGCGGGGCCGTAACGCACCTGTCGGGTCGCATGCAGGGCGAGAGGACTCGATTAACACCACGACCGCGACAGGCCTGTGCCCACCCCGATCAGGCAACAAAAAACCCGCAAAGCCTGAAGCGATGCGGGTTGATGTTCAATCTGGCACGTTTACGTGCGAATCTTTGGTGGGCGGTACAAGTTTCGAACTTGTGACCCCTGCCGTGTGAAGGCAGTGCTCTACCACTGAGCTAACCGCCCAAAGAAGAGCAAGATTCTAGCATGTTTTTTTCTACTGTGCGGCAATGCCTGCCGCGTTCACCACCTTGGTCCATTTTGCCAGGTCATCTTTCACGATGCGCCCCAGCACTTCTGGCGGCTGATAGCTGGCGTTGGAGCCCTGCGCATTCATTTGCGCCACGAATTCCGGTGATGTCACGACCTGCTTGATTGCGGCCGTCACCTTCTTGACGACCTCGTCGGGCAGGCCGGCAGGACCGAACACCGAAAACCATGCCTCCAGCTGGAACTCCGGCAGCCCGGCCTCTGCCGTGGTGGGCACATCGGGCAGCATGGGATGGCGCTTGGGGCTGGTGATGGCCAGGGCACGCAGGGTGCCGGCCTTCAGATGCCCGATGGCGGTGGGTGGCGTGGTGATGAACAGTTGCACACGCCCGGCCAGCAGGTCCTGCATCGCAGGTGCCGCGCCGTTGTAAGGCACATGGGTAAGATTGGTGCCGGTCAGCAGTTTGAACTGCTCGGCGCCCAGATGCTGGATCGAGCCGATGCCTGAGGACGCATAGTTCAGCGCACCCGGGTTGGCACGTGCCTGCGCCACGAACGATTTCAGATCGGTCGCGGGCGAATCCTTGGGCACCAGAATGACATGCGGGCCTTTGATGACTTCGGCGATCGGTGTGAAATCCTTTACCGGATCCCAGGTCAGGCCTTTCATCAACACCGGGTTACCCGAGTGGTACCCCTCATAGCTCAGCAGCAGGGTGTACCCGTCGGGTTGGGCCCGCGCCACATAGGCCAGGCCGATGTTGCCGCTGCCGCCTGCCTTGTTCTCCACGATGACGGTCTGCCCGAGCGCCGACTTCAGGCCCTGCGCCAGCGCGCGGCCGGCGATGTCGGTGGTGCCTCCCGGTGCAACGGGGATGATGAGTGTGACCGGTCGCGACGGATAGGCATCGGCAGCCTGCGCCTGGCTGATCACGCCCAGGGGCAACATGATCGCTGCGGCGGCCAGCCGTGCGATGCTTCGCATGAGCGCGATCGCAGGCCTCGGCGCGATGGTAGGCCTGAGCGCGATCGCAGGCCTCAGAACGGTGATAGGCCACGGTGCGCGTGCGCAGGTGATCGCCGCAGCGCTGGTGCGCGTCGGCGCAGGATGCCACGCGCTTGGCGGCGTTGAGGCAGGCTGCGCGCAGGGGAAAGCTGTCCACATCTTTTTCATTGTTGTCTCCTGAGTTTGTCCGTGGCCCGGGTTACCCCGCAGCAACGTCCGAGCGCTGCGCGTGCGACCTGCTTCTGGTGGCAGGCATGGGTGAACGCGCGGCGCGAACCCGGCAATTATTGAGCGCATGGCCGCGACAAACGATGATCCAGGGCTTCTATCAGCTATACCGAATCGGACTAACTTGCGGCGCGTGACCAGCCACCTCACCCGGTCTGTTCATGCGATTGCCACATGCAGATCCAGCGGGCTGGCGGCCACCTGATCGCGCAGCACCCCACGCAACTCGGCCACGACGGCGCGCGCGGCCAGGGTCAGCGGGCGATTCAGCGACATGGCCAGCATCAGCCGCGTCTCCAGATCAGGATTGACAATGGGGCGGGCCTGCAACCGGCCATCCAGAACATCCTGCGCCACGGCGGGCATGGCCAGCACGGTATGCGCCAGGCCTTCGAGCGTGACGGCCTTCATCAGCATCAGCGCATCAAGTTCGAATGACACATCAAGTGCGATGCGCCGCTTGGTGGCCGCCTGTTCAATGGTGCGGCGCAAGCCATGCACACGACTGGGCAGGGCCAGCGGCAAGCGGGCCAGCGTCTCGAGATCCAGCGCGCCTTGAGCCATGTCGCGATCCAGTCCGGCATCGGCCGCC
>JBAZPE010000350.1:0-3799 GCA_041648375.1 Burkholderiaceae bacterium
AGGCAAATGTATCCACCCGGACGCCGCGCCCTGTCGGGGGCTCGAACCGCTCGAGCGTGCCACCCTCGGGATGGGCCTGCGCCTGCTCGGTCATGGACTCAGCGTTGATGCGGCACTCGATGGCGTAACCCTCTGGTTCGGGCAATGGTGCCGAGAGGCCCACCTCGTGCAGGGTCTGACCCGCGGCGATGCGCAGTTGAATCTGCACCAGATCCAAACCGGTGAGCGACTCGGTCACTGTGTGCTCGACCTGCAGCCGAGGATTAGCCTCCATGAAATAGAACGCTTCTGCGACGGACAACGCCGGGTCCTGATCAACCAAAAATTCGAACGTACCCAGGCTCCGATAGGGGAATTCTCTAGCGAGCGCCAAGGCTGCGTTCAGGATCAGGGTGCGCAACACAGGATCGAGCCCCGGCGCAGGCGCAACTTCGATCAGCTTCTGATGTCGCCGCTGCAACGTGCATTCACGCTCGAATACATGTGCCACGTGCTGGCCATCGCCTACGACCTGGACCTCGATGTGCCGCGCACGCTCCACTAGCTTCTCGACGTACAACGAATCATTGCCGAATGCTCGCAGCGCCTCGGACTGGCAACGGGCATAGGCCTGCGGCACTTCCTGCACCGACCTCACCACACGCATCCCGCGGCCGCCACCGCCGGAGACGGCCTTGATCATGGCGGCAGGCGTATCGCCCAATTCGCGCACGAAATCCTCGACCTGCGCCAGAGACATCCCACCGGCGGTGCCCGGCAGCAGCGCAACGCCACAGCGCCTGGCCAAATCACGCGCACGCGCCTTGTCGCCCAACACATCCAGCATTTCTGGCGTAGGACCCACGAACACCAGCCCAGCCTGTTCGCAGCGACGCGCGAACGCAGCGCTCTCGCTCAGGAAGCCGTAGCCAGGGTGAATCGCGTCGCAACCGTGTGCCAACGCCACCTGTATGATCGCCTCGCCATCAAGATAGGCTTGCGCGCCAACGCCCGCCAACCTTTGAGTGGCATCGGTGCGACGACAATGCAGCGACTGCGCATCGTCGTCCGAATACACCGACAGGGTGCGGATGCCCAGATCGGCGGCGGCTTGGGCGATACGTACGGCAATCTCGCCACGATTGGCAATCAACAGGTGTGTCACGGACATGAACGATCGCTCACTTGTTTTGCGCAACCAGCGCACAATCGGAGCTCATGGGCTGAAACGCGTCCTTGCCCGCCACGGTTTCGACGCGGGTCATCACATCCCACTCGCCGCTTGACTGATCAGGGCGCTTGACCTGGAACAGGTGAATATCGCGAATGACGCGGCCATCTGCGCGTATCGATACGTTCTTCCCGAAGAAGTCCTCGACCGGCGTCGCACGCATCTGGGCAGCAACAGCTTCGCTATCGGTCGTACCCGCCGCCTTGACGGCCTTGAGGTAGTGCGTGACAGCACTGTAGACGCCCGCCTGCATACCGTTGGGCATGGCCTGTCGCTTGGCATAGAAACGTTTGGAGAACGCGCGCGTGTCCTCGTTCAGATCCCAATAGAAGGTTTCTGCAAGATAGAGCCCCTGCGCGGTTTTCAGCCCGAGTGCATGCACATCATTGACGAAGGCAATGAACGTGGACATGTTTTGGCCGCCCTGCACCACGCCGAACTCGGCTGCCTGTTTGACGAAGGTCACCAGATCCTGACCGGCCAGCGCCAGCCCGATGTTCTGCGCCTTGGAAGCCTGAGCCTGCAGAATGAAGGAACTGAAGTCCGGCGTGTTCAAGGGCGAGCGAATCGTGCCGACCACCTTGCCACCCGCCTCGGTGGCGAACTGGGCGCCGTCCCGGGCGAGCGACGCGCCAAAAGCATAGTCCGCTGCGACGAAGAAAATGGACTTATTGCCGGCTTTTACTGTTGCCGTGCCCACGGTGCGCGCCAGGGCATAGGTGTTGTAGACCCAGTGAAACCCAGTGGCTGAACACGCCTTGCCAGTCAGATCGTTCACCCCCCCGCTGGTGACGATATCGATCTTCTTTTGGCTGCGTGCGTATTCACGCACCGCCATGGCCACAGACGAGTTGCCAAGGCCCGTGATCATGTCGACCTGTTCGACATCAAACCAGCGCCGCGCCCGCTCGGCCCCGATGTCTGCACGATTCAGATGATCAGCGCTCACCAACTCGATTTTTCGGTCCAATACCGTTGCGCCGAAATCCTCGATGGCCAGCTGGGCTGCTGCCACCGAGCCGGGACCTGTAATGGCGGAATACACCCCGGACATATCCTCCAGCACGCCGATTTTCACCGGGCGCTCTGGTGCGGCGTGTGCGCTCCCGATGCCCAGCATGACTGCCAGGCATAGCAACAATCTTCTTTTCATGTCTCGCTCCCGAAATGCCGTGGCCCTGTCAATCAGGACTCGAATGCGGCGGATGTACTGCCATAAACCCGTCTGAGCTCGCGTTTCAATATCTTTCCAGATGCGTTGCGGGGAAGCTCTTGCACAAAGATGAACTTCTTGGGCAACTTGAATGGGGCAAGCCGCTCGCGTGCGTGTTGCATCAGCATGGCTTCATCGCCCTGCTCACCTTCACGACACACGACGACTGCCGTGATGGCCTCGACCCACTTCGGATCCGGCAGGCCAATCACCGCCACTTCATAGACCGAGGCGTGCTTGAACAACGCATCTTCCACTTCCCGCGAGGCCACCAGCACGCCACCCGTGTTGATGACGTCCTTGATGCGATCAACGATGTAAAGAAAGCCCTGCGCATCGAAATAGCCCACGTCCCCGGAATGAAACCAGTCGCCAAAAAAAGCGTCCGCCGTTTCCGCAGGCTTATCCCAATAAGAAGAAATGAGTTGCGGTGATCGGTGCACGATTTCACCCACTTCCCCAACGGGCGCGTCATTCATGTCGTCATCGACCACACGGGTTTCTACGTTGAAGACGGGCTTGCCGGCGGAGGTGAGGCGACCATCGTGATCCTCGGGGCGCAACACCGTCGCCAGGGGGCCGACCTCGCTCTGCCCATAGCAGTTGTAGGTCAGCACACCCGGAAACCGGTCACGCAACTCCGCAAGAATGGTGGCTGGCATGATCGACGCCCCGTAGTAGAGCTTGTTGATCGTTGAGAGGTCGTGCGTATCGAACCCTTCATGCCGCAACAAACTGATCCACACCGTAGGCGGGGCGAAAAAGGAACTGATGCCATATGTCGCAATCGCCTGGAAAACGTCCACAGGCTTGGGCTGCTCGAGCAGCACCTCAGTAGAGCCGACCAGCAATTGCGGCATGGTGAAGGTGTGCAACTGCCCTGCGTGATAGAGCGGCAGCGCAGAAAGCGCCTGATCCTGCGCGACGAAGTCGCACGCCTGAATGCAGCTGACATACTCGGCCACCAGTGCCGCATGACTCATCAATCCGCCCTTGGGCGCGCCCGTCGTGCCGGAGGTGTAGATGATCTGCGCAGGATCCTCGCCGGTCACATCCCACTCCCGCACACACTCACCGTCTTCATCGCTTGCCGCAGCGATGACGTTGAGGTCATCGCACTGACCCGATTCGATGCCTGCGGCATCCTCGAATCGGGCCACGAAATCGAGGGAAGAGACATCGCGGATCAGTTCAACCTGCGCAGCCAGTGCGCCATCCACCACCAGCAGACGCGCGCCCGACTGCTCCAGGATGTAGCGCAGCTCCGGTGGGGTGAGGCCATAGTTGACCGGGACATGAATCAGGCCCGACTGCGCGCAGGCCAGCCACAGAATCAGATAACCGTCCGAATTGCGCGCCAGCGCCGCGACCCGGTC
>JBAZPE010000351.1:0-3781 GCA_041648375.1 Burkholderiaceae bacterium
TATGGCCTGGCCGCCACGCAGGTTCTGACCGCGCTGGGCTTGAGTGAAACACTGACGCCGAAAATCGTGCAGGGTCAGAGCATCTCGCAGGCCTACCAGTTCGTTGCCAGTGGCAACGCCGAACTGGGTTTCGTCGCCCTCTCGCAGATCTACAAAGATGGAAAAATTACCGCAGGTTCTGCCTGGATCGTACCATCTGCGCTGCACGAGCCGATCAGGCAGGATGCGGTCATTCTGAATCGAGGCAAGAACAATCCGGTTGCCAACGCGTTTACTGATTTCCTGAAAGGCCCCGAAGCGGCAGCGATCATCAAATCGTACGGCTACGAGCTTTGATCACACCGACCCTGCAGGCGTTCGGCGCCGTGGATTGCCGAGCGCGACACAACCTCATGACGCCATGCCTGTATGCCGCTCACTAGCGCCGATTTTGCCGCCATCCGGCTGACGCTGGAACTCGCTTCGCTGACGACGGTGCTGCTGCTCATCATCGGCACCCCCATTGCCTGGTGGCTGGCACACACGCGATCGCGCCTGAAAGGCCCGGTCGGCGCGATCGTTGCCCTGCCCCTGGTGCTGCCGCCCACGGTCATCGGCTTCTATCTGCTGGTGGCGATGGGGCCTAACGGATTTGTCGGCCAGGCCACGCAGGCCTTGGGGCTGGGCACATTGCCTTTTACCTTCGCGGGCCTGGTCGTGGGCTCGGTGTTCTATTCACTGCCGTTCGTGGTGCAGCCCCTCACCAATGCCTTCGGCGCGATCGGCCGGCGACCGCTCGAGGCCGCCGCTACCCTGCGCGCCAGCCCCCTGGATACGTTCTTCTCCGTCGTGGTGCCACTGGCACGCCCTGGTTTCATCACGGCCGCCATTCTGGGTTTTGCGCACACCGTAGGCGAATTCGGGGTCGTGTTGATGATTGGTGGAAATATCCCCGGCAAAACCCGTGTGGTGTCCACCCAGATTTTCGACCATGTCGAGGCACTGGAGTATGCGCAGGCGCACTGGCTGGCGGCAGGTATGGTGGTGTTCTCGTTCGTGATTCTGTTGCTGCTGTATTCAAGCCGACGCGCCAACCATCATGTCATCTGAACCCACGCGCGTATCCACCGCCCGCCCTGCGTCATCCACGCCCGCCGATGAAGCGCGCATTGTGTTGCGGGCTCGGGTCAGGCACGACGATTTCCTTCTGGATCTGGATCTGTCCTTGCCGGGCCGAGGGGTCACGGGCCTATTCGGTCATTCCGGATCGGGCAAGACGACGTGCCTGCGCCTGATGGCCGGGTTGATCAAGGCCGACAGCGGCTATTTGTGCGTCAATGGCGACGTATGGCTGGACACCGATCATCGGATCGACCTGCCCACCCACCAGCGCGCCTTGGGCTATGTGTTCCAGGAACCCAGCCTGTTCGCGCACCTGAACGTGCTGCGCAATCTACAGTATGGGCAGAAGCGGGTAGCGGCCAGCCAGCATCGGGTCGATATGTCGCATATGACCGCCCTGCTGGGTATCGACCACCTGCTCACGCGCATGCCCGATAGCCTCTCGGGTGGCGAGCGGCAGCGCGTGGGCATTGCACGGGCGCTGGCGACCAGCCCCCGACTGCTGCTGATGGATGAACCGCTGGCCGCCCTGGATCTGAAACGCAAGCGCGAGATCCTGCCCTACCTGCAACGGCTGCACGATGAACTGGACATTCCCGTCATCTATGTGAGCCATTCACCCGACGAAATGGCGCGACTGGCCGACCATCTCGTGGTGCTCGACGCCGGCCGCGCCGTGGCAAGCGGGCCCGTGGCCCATACGCTCGCGCGCCTGGACCTGCCCGCGTCCCGCACCGACGATGCGACCGCCATGATCCCCGCCACCGCGTGCGAGTACGACGTTCAATACGGCTTACTCACCGTCGAACTGCAGGCGCCTGAGGGGGGTACGCCAGGCAGATTGCGACTGGTCCATCCTCCTGTCGCGCCCCGATCCTCGGTCAGGCTGGCGGTGCAGGCGCGTGACGTGAGCCTGGCCCTGCACGATCAGGACGCAAGCAGCATCCTCAACCGGTTGGCGGCCCGCGTGCAGGCCATTGCGCCAGCCGAGGACCCGAATCATGTCATCGTTCGCCTGGACGCGGCAGGCAGCCCACTGCTGGCCCGCATCACCCGTTTTTCCTGCGATCGGCTCGCGCTTGAACCTGGCATGCACCTCTGGGCCCAGATCAAGGCGGTTTCACTGCTGCAGTAATGTTTCGCAGCAGGCCCGCACCCACGGTCGCGCGCCCCTGGCGGGACGCGGCTCACGAGCTGCAATAATGCGGCATGCTTCCTCCTGGAGAATGTTGCGGTGGGTGACAAAGATGATGTCGATGTGCGCTTTCGCCTGCGCGTGCGCAAGGGCGACACGATCGCCATGGGGCCCGGAAAAATCGCGCTGCTGGAGGCGATCAGAGCCTGCGGCTCGATCTCCGCCGCCGCGCGCAGCATGGGCATGTCCTATCGACGCGCCTGGATGCTGCTCGAAGAACTCAACGCCTGCCTGGCCTCGCCCGCCACGCAGTCCGAACAAGGCGGCTCGCGTGGCGGTGGCAGCGCACTGACGCCTGTAGGCGAAGCCATCATTGATCGCTATCGTGCCATCGAGCACCGTGCCAGCGAAGCCTGCGCTGCCGATATCGCAAGCCTGAGGTCGCTGCTAAAGTAGGACATCGTCGGCCCACCGACCGCAGAACAACAAAATGGAGACGGAATCGACATGTCCAGCAATGCCCCCTTCGATCCAAGCGATTCGCATGCCAAGCCCGCCCCGGATTTTCCCGCTTACGAGACGTTGATCGTCTCGGCACCCCACCCGCACGTGTTGCAGATCACGCTGAACCGGCCCGCATCAGGCAACGCCCTGAACACGCAGATGGGGCTGGACTTGCTGGACCTCTGGAACAGGCTGATCGAAGACGCAGGCGATGCGCGTTGCCTGGTGCTGACGGGCGCCGGCGAGAAAATCTTCTGTGCCGGTGGCGACCTGAAAGAGCGCAACGGCATGACGCGCGCACAATGGCAGCGCCAGCACGAAATGTTCGAACGCATGTATTGGACGCTGGTGGATCTGCCCTTGCCCGTTATTGCTGCGGTCAATGGACACGCCTATGCCGGAGGCCTGGAGATGGCCCTGTGCTGCGACTTCATCTACGCCACGCAGGGTGTGCGTTTCGCGTTGACGGAAGTCACGCTCGGCATCATGCCGGGTGCCGGTGGCACGCAGAACCTGCCCCGCGCAGTAGGCGACCGTCGCGCCAAGGAGATTCTGTTAACAGGCAAACCCTTCAGCACCGACCAGGCGCTTACCTGGGGCCTGGTCAACGACGTTCATCCTGCCGACCAGACACTGGCCGCTGCCCTGGCCACTGCGCAAACGATCGCCGGCAACGCTCCGCTGTCGGTTCGACAGATCAAGAAATCCGTTCGCTATGGCGGGCAAATGGAATTGCGCACGGCCTATCGCTTCGAGATCGAGGCCTATAACCATCTGATCGACACAGAAGATCGTGTCGAGGGCGTACGTGCGTTCAATGAGAAGCGCGCGCCTGTCTTCAAGGGCCGCTAGGACGGGCGGCGGATGTGCAGGCGTGACAGGCCTGAACGCGCTGCCGAGACGCGACATGGCGCTGATTACCTTCGAAACGTGACACGACACCAAGGTCTTGCGAGGGATGAGATGAACGATTTTCTTTCGAAAATTTGGCAGGCATGCGGCGATGACGCCAGCGGAAAAGCCGCTGGTGACACGGTATCG
>JBAZPE010000352.1:0-3767 GCA_041648375.1 Burkholderiaceae bacterium
CCTGCGCCAGCTCGCGCTCTCGCCGGGAACCTACCGGGTCAGCATCCGAAATCCCCACGCCACGGCACATCAATACTCTCTGATCGTGCCTGCCGATCGCTCGCCAGTGGCAATCAAGCACCAATTTCCGCTTGACTGACTTGCAAGCCTTTGACTCTAAACGCGCAATGCAGTATTCTCACCGGCTAACCGCAATTCTTTGCGCGTGCAGTCGCACGTGTCTTTGCCATTTGCGGCGAATCTGTTTCGCATTACCCGCTCTTTTACGTACGTCCAGGTGTGTTCTCACTTCGGGCGAGGTTCTGGGGCGGTTCTGCAAGAACGGCCTACCTGAATGCGTGTCGTCGCCGAAATCAAGCATGTCGGCGCCGCCACGGCACTCAGTAGTAAACCAGACCGGCACAGGCGTGATCGACGCCTGCCAGAAGTACGTAAAAGGGATTTCAAAGGTTATGCCAACCATCAACCAGCTCGTGCGCAAGCCGCGCGAAGTCAGCATCGTTAAGAGCAAGAGCCCCGCGCTCGAAAATTGCCCTCAGCGTCGCGGCGTGTGCACCCGTGTGTACACCACCACCCCCAAGAAGCCTAACTCGGCCTTGCGTAAAGTCGCCAAGGTGCGTTTGACCAACGGTTTCGAGGTCATCTCGTACATCGGCGGTGAAGGCCACAACCTGCAAGAACACTCGGTCGTGCTGCTGCGCGGCGGTCGTGTAAAAGACTTGCCGGGTGTGCGCTACCACATCGTGCGTGGCTCGCTCGACTTGCAAGGCGTGAAAGACCGCAAGCAAGCGCGTTCCAAGTACGGCGCCAAGCGTCCGAAGAAGAAGTAATTCAGTACCCCGGTCACCGCAAGGTACCCGGTTTTGTGCAGCCCAGGTCAGCGTCGGATGCGCTCGCTTGAGGCAGGTAAGGGGTCGTCCGGATGGACGGCCATGGCCGTGTCACACAGCACGGTTCAACTGAACAGACACACAGGAAGCTAAAAATGCCCCGTCGTCGCGAAGTACCAAAACGTGAAATTCTGCCGGATCCCAAATTCGGGAACGTCGAACTCGCTAAATTCATGAACGTTGTCATGCTGGACGGCAAGAAGGCCGTTGCCGAGCGTATCGTCTATGGCGCCCTGGATCAGGTCGCAGCCAAGACTGGTAAAGAACCGCTCGAAGTCTTCACGCTGGCCATCAACAACATCAAGCCGATCGTCGAAGTGAAGAGCCGCCGTGTTGGTGGCGCGAACTATCAAGTGCCGGTTGAAGTGCGCCCCGTGCGCCGCCTGGCCTTGTCGATGCGTTGGTTGCGTGAAGCCGCCAAGAAGCGTGGCGAGAAGTCGATGGATCTGCGTTTGGCCGGTGAACTGATCGACGCCTCGGAAGGTCGTGGCGCCGCAATGAAAAAACGCGAAGACACCCACAAAATGGCCGAAGCCAACAAAGCCTTCAGCCATTTCCGCTGGTAATTTAAGGAAAACAGATCATGGCCCGCAAAACCCCGATCGAGCGCTATCGCAACATTGGCATCTCTGCGCACATCGATGCAGGGAAAACCACGACGACAGAGCGCATCCTGTTCTACACCGGCGTCAATCACAAGATTGGCGAAGTCCACGATGGCGCAGCCACCATGGACTGGATGGAACAAGAGCAAGAGCGCGGCATCACCATTACATCGGCGGCAACGACGGCGTTCTGGAGCGGCATGGCGAAGAACTACGCCGAGCATCGCATCAACATCATTGACACCCCGGGCCACGTGGATTTCACCATTGAGGTGGAACGCTCCATGCGCGTGCTCGACGGCGCCTGCATGGTGTATTGCGCTGTGGGTGGCGTTCAGCCCCAGTCCGAAACCGTGTGGCGTCAGGCCAACAAGTACGGCGTGCCCCGCCTGGCCTTCGTCAACAAGATGGACCGTACCGGTGCCAACTTCTTCAAGGTCTATGACCAGCTGAAGCTGCGCCTGAAAGCCAACCCTGTGCCCATCGTCATCCCAATCGGCGCCGAAGACACCTTCACCGGTGTGATCGACCTGGTCAAGATGAAGGCTATCCTGTGGGATGAAGCCAGCCAGGGCATCAAGTTCGACTACGTGGATATCCCCGCTGAACTGGCTGCTGATGCCAAGAAGTGGCGTGAGAACCTGGTCGAAGCGGCTGCGGAGTCGACCGAAGAGCTGATGAACAAGTACCTGGAATCGGGTGACCTCGACGAAGCCGAGATCAACCTGGCCATTCGTACGCGTACCATCGCTGGCGAAATCCAGCCCATGCTGTGCGGCACCGCCTTCAAGAACAAGGGCGTGCAACGCATGCTCGACGCGGTCATCGACTACCTGCCGTCGCCCATCGACGTTCCTCCCGTTCCCGGCGAGGACGACGAAGGCGAGCCCATCACGCGCAAGGCCGACGACAACGAGAAGTTCTCCGCGTTGGCATTCAAGCTGATGAGCGATCCGTTCGTCGGTCAATTGACCTTCGTGCGTGTGTACTCGGGCGTCCTGAAGTCGGGCGACACGGTCTATAACCCTGCCAAGGGCAAAAAAGAACGTATCGGTCGTATTCTGCAGATGCACGCGAACAACCGCGAAGAAATCAAGGAAGTTCTGGCCGGTGACATCGCCGCAGTGGTGGGTTTGAAAGACGTGACCACGGGCGAAACCCTGTGCGGTCCCGACGACCACATCATGCTCGAACGCATGATTTTCCCCGAGCCCGTGATTTCGCAGGCCGTTGAGCCCAAGACCAAGGCTGACCAGGAACGTATGGGTCTGGCACTGGGTCGTCTGGCTCAGGAAGATCCTTCGTTCCGCGTGCGCACCGACGAAGAATCGGGTCAAACCATCATCTCCGGCATGGGCGAGCTCCATCTGGAAATTCTGGTTGATCGCATGCGCCGCGAATTCAACGTGGAAGCCAACGTCGGCAAACCCCAGGTGGCCTACCGCGAAACCATTCGCAAGGTCGCCGAAGGCGTCGAAGGCAAGTTCGTCAAGCAGTCCGGCGGTCGCGGTCAATACGGCCACGCTGTCATCACGCTCGAGCCCCTGCCTCCTGGCGGCGGTTACGTGTTCGTTGACGCCATCAAGGGCGGTGTGATTCCTCGCGAATTCATCCCCGCGGTGGACAAGGGTATCCAGGACACGTTGTCCAACGGTATCTTGGCGGGTTACCCCGTGGTCGACGTGAAGGTCACCCTGACCTTCGGTTCGTACCACGATGTGGACTCGAACGAAAACGCGTTCCGCATGGCCGGCTCCATGGCTTTCAAGGAAGCCATGCGCAAGGCCAGCCCGGTGCTGCTCGAGCCCATGATGGCTGTCGAAGTCGAAACGCCTGAAGACTATGCCGGTAATGTGATGGGCGATCTGTCCTCACGTCGCGGTATGGTTCAGGGCATGGACGACATCGTCGGTGGTGGCAAGGCGATCAAGGGCGAAGTCCCGCTGGCAGAAATGTTCGGCTACTCGACCAGCCTGCGTTCGGCAACACAAGGCCGTGCAACGTACACGATGGAATTCAAGCACTATGCTGAAGCTCCCAAGAACGTTGCCGACGAAGTGATGGCGTCGCGCTCCAAGTAATTAATCAACTTCGCGTCCCGCTCCTGTGCGAGTGGGACGCTATTGAATTTCTTTGAAGATCAAAGAGGATAGAGAATCATGGCAAAAGGCAAGTTTGAGCGTACCAAGCCGCACGTGAACGTGGGTACGATTGGTCACGTTGACCACGGCAAAACGACGCTGACGGCGGCGATCACGACGGTTCTGTCGAA
>JBAZPE010000353.1:0-3764 GCA_041648375.1 Burkholderiaceae bacterium
ATTCCTTGTGGATGGTCAAGCGCGTGGCCTTTGGCGACATCGCCAACGATCATGTGCGTGAACTCACCGACATCAATGGGCGCGAGTTCGCGATCCTGGGCGTAATGGCTCTTCTGGTGCTGTTCATGGGCGTCTATCCGAAACCCTTCACCGACGTGATGCACGTCTCGGTCGAGGCCCTGTTGCAACACGTCGCCGTGTCGAAACTGTAAGACTGAAACATGACTCCTATCCAAATCGATTTCGCCCTGGCGCTACCGGAGATCCTGCTTGCGATCTTCGGCATGGCTATTCTGTTGATCGACGCTGTCAGCGATCATCCCGAGCGTAAACCCACGTTTCTGCTGAGCATGGCCGCACTGGTGGTGTTGACGGTCGTCAGCGCGTTCCAGTGGCAGGCTGGTGTGGCGGGCCGCACGTTCAATGGTCTGTATGTCGTGGACAGCCTGGCGCATCTGTTGAAGATCGTGTCATACATTGCCGTGGCGGTGACGTTGATCTATGGCCGCGTTTACGCCCAGTCGCGCGACATGACCCGTGGCGGCGAGATGTACGTGCTGACGCTGTTCGCCCTGCTGGGCCAGATGGTCATGATTTCCTCAGGCAACCTGATCACGATCTACATGGGTCTCGAACTGATGTCGCTGGCGCTGTATGCGCTGATCGCATTGCGCCGTGATGACGCCACCGCGACCGAAGCGGCCATGAAGTATTTCGTGCTGGGTGCGTTGGCCTCGGGCTTCCTGCTTTACGGCATGTCCATGATGTATGGCGCCACCGGCTCGCTGGATCTGCTGGAAATCGCACGCGTCATCGGTGCGGGTCAGGCCCAGCAGATGGCTCTGGTCTTCGGCGTGGTGTTCCTGGTTTCGGGTCTGGCCTTCAAGCTTGGCGCCGTGCCTTTCCACATGTGGGTGCCGGACGTGTACTCCGGTGCGCCTACGGCTGCGACCTTGATTCTGGGTGCTGCACCCAAGCTGGCTGCGTTCGCCATCACCTTGCGTCTGCTGGTCGAAGGGCTGCACGATCTGGCCACCGATTGGCAACCGATGCTGCTGATCCTGGCCGTGCTCTCGCTGGCCATCGGGAACCTGACGGCGATTGCGCAAACCAACTTCAAGCGCATGCTGGCCTATTCCACGATCTCGCATATGGGTTTCGTGTTGCTGGGTCTGGCAAGTGGCGTGGTCGATGGTCAACCCGATGCGGCCGCGCAGGCCTACGGCGCATCGCTGTTCTACATGGTGACCTACGTGCTCACCACGCTGGGCAGCTTCGGCATGATCATGCTGTTGTCGCGCCAAGGTTTCGAGTGCGAAAACATCAGTGATCTGGCCGGCTTGAACCGTCGCAGCCCGTGGTATGCGTTCATTGTGCTGCTGTTGATGGTCTCGCTGGCGGGCTTGCCGCCGCTGGTCGGCTTCTACGCCAAGCTGGGTGTGTTGCAGGCAGCCGTGAATGCGGGCCACGTGGGCATCGCCATCGCAGCGGTCATGTTCTCGCTGATCGGCGCATTCTATTATTTGCGCGTGATCAAGACGGTGTATTTCGACGAACCCACGGATACTTCGCCCATCGAGGCGACGGTCGGGCAGCGTGGCGTCATGTCGATCAACGGCGTGGCCATTCTTGCACTGGGTATTTTGCCCAGCGGCCTGATGGCACTGTGCGTGGCCACGATCCGCGGTTCGCTGGGTCTATAAGGCCCCGGGATGAATCAAACGCTGGCCGCGTGGCTGCTGATCGGTATCGCCTTTGTGACCGCTAATCTCCCGTTCCTCTCGGAACGGGTGTTTGGTCTGATCCCTTTCAAGTCCCATGGCAAGGTCAGCATCAAACCGTTCTGGTTGCGGTTCTGCGAAGTGGTCTGCGGGTTTCTGGCCAGTGGCGCCATAGGCATGGCGTTCGAATCCACGCTGGGCAATCGCTTCTCCCAGACCTGGGAGTTCTATGCGATTACCTTCGCGTTGTATCTGGTCCTGGCCTATCCCGGTTTTGTGTTCCGTTATCTCTTCCGGCGGCCTCGCCAGGGCTGATCCGCATCCAACGGCCAACGTGCCTGTTACCAAAGACGATCCCCGGTGGATCGTTTTTTTATTGGCCGCTGCGTGGTTGTGCATGCGGCTGGCGATGGATTGGGTTGCTGTGCACGCGGCTCTCGGTGGCACAGCCTGCCTCAAGTGTGCATGGGCTGGCTATGGGACGGCTGGCTTCGTGCTGCGGGCAGCCGACAGCATGGTGACTATGGCCAGACACTGTATGGCCAGGACGGCAACGAAATAGATCTCGGTGCTGCCTGCCGCTTGTGGGATCAGCGCGGTCGCGGGTGCCAGCAAGACAGCAAAAGCGATAGGGGCAAACGCATAGAGCGCTTGCGAACTCGCCACGCTGCGGGCCACCACGGTGGGGACCTGCTCAGGTGAGAATTCCTGCTGGGCGATCAGCGGCGGCAGCGACGTCGCGTTGCCGATTCCCAGCCCGAAAAGCACCAGGCCCACGATGGTCCATATGGCATCGGCGGGCCCCATGATCAGCAAGATCAGGGTGCCCAGGGCTTGCACTGCGTAGTTGCTGGCCGCCACGACACGGCGGTTGGTGCTTGCGCCAATCAAATAGCCCACCAGCGTACGACCGCCCACGCTGCATGCGGTCACCATGGCCATCAGAAAACCCGCCTGCGTCGCCCCCCAGGCCGTGGCCAGCAGCCCATAGAGCTGGGCCAGTAGACCGATCTGGGCGAACAGGCTCAAGGCCATGGCGCCGGCCAATGTGAGGAACCGGCGATCGCGCCAGCGCGTGTGAGAGGGGGGCGATGTTGTCGCGGGGAGGGTTTTCGACGACCGGGTGCCAGGCGAGGCATGGGACGCCGACCCGATAGCATGATTGCCTTGCTCAGTGTCGGGCGGTGCGACATAGGGTTCGCCGTCCACACCTTGCCGCTTGCTGGCTGGCGTGTGCGCAAGCACCCGCATGGCGATGGGTAGGACGATGACCAACAGCAGGGCGGCGATGCACATCGACGCCCTGGGAAATCCCAGCATGGCGATCAATCCTGCCCAGAGCGGCGCGAAAATCACGCCCCCGATGCTGGCACCGTTGTAGGCAAAGCCCAGTGCGACGGGGCGCTTTTTCCAGTACCAGGGTGACACGATGGTATTGATGGCTGCAGCACCCAGGAACACCCAGCCGCTGCCCGTAAGGAGCGCAGCGGGCACCAGTTGCCACATCTGTTGGACATGTGCCCAGGCCAGCGTGCCCAATGCCAGCATAAGCGCGCCAGTGCCTGTGGCGCGTGCCGTGCCCATGCGCCTATAGAGGGCAGGCAGATTGGCGACAACGACCGCCCCGATGAGAAAATGCAGGGTGACCGCCGCCGATACCCAGGTCAGGGGCCAGCCGGTGCGTGACACCACCGCGTAGATAAAAATCGGCGGACTGTAGAAGCCAACGCCCCAGCCGAGTACGGCCAGAACGAAAGCCGCTCGCAACACGGTCTTGCCGTAGAACGGTGCCGGCGAGTGATGGGAGTGCAGGGTAGATAACATTGAACCAATACGCTCAGTAAGCGCGGCGACATGCCGCGAGTGTGTCCATACTGATGGCGCACGTGTTCGAGATGCTTCGCTGGCCAGCGTAGTATTGAGCATGCCACACACGCTATGCTGACCCGGCATACTCGTATCCATAGGTGCGCCTGAACATGAACCCGAATCAAATTGCACGTATCGCTGCCCTGGTCGGGGAACCGGCCAGGGCGGCCATGC
>JBAZPE010000354.1:0-3755 GCA_041648375.1 Burkholderiaceae bacterium
GCTCGTGCAGCCTGCCTGGCGCAACACGTGGGATGGGGTGCTGTGTTTTTCAGGCACTGTCGCCAGCCTCGTCTTTGGCGTGGCGATGGGCAATGTCATCACCGGCATTCCGTTTTCGTTCGAAGCCAGCACGCTCAGACCGGTGTGGGAAGGAAGCTTCTTCGGGCTGTTCTCGCCATTCGCGCTGGCCAGCGGCATACTCAGCGTGGTGATGTTGTGCATGCACGGCATGGTGCTGCTGGCCTGGCGCACGGAAGGCGACATCGCGCGGCGCGCGCGTCTGTATGGTCGTTGGTTTGCGCTGGCGACCTGCGTGCTGTTTGCAGGCCTGGGTATGTGGGTATCGGGTTCGCTTGACGGTCACGTCATCACCAGCGTCGTAGAGCCTTTGCGCGATTCCGACCCGCTGCAGAAGACCGTCGTGCTTGCCGCAGGGGGATGGATGGCGAACTTCGCGCGCTGGCCCTGGATGTGGGCAGCACCGGCGATCGGCGTGGCCGCCCCGATCCTCGTTTTGCTGCTGTTGTCCATCGGGCGTCCGATCAGCGCGTTCCTGACCTCTTCGGCAGCGGTGGCGGCGGTGATCGCCACCGTTGGCTTTGCACTCTTTCCCTTCCTGTTGCCCTCGTCGCTCAACCCGGGCGCCGGACTGACGGTGTGGGACGCCTCGTCGAGCCGGATGACACTGTGGATCATGTTGCTGGCAACCTGCTTCTTCCTGCCGTTGATTACGGTCTACACCGCCTGGGTTTACCGCGTGATGCGTGGCAAGGTCACGGATACGACGGTGCAGGACAACCCTCACGCCTATTGATTGGAGTCTTTCAGCATGTGGTATTTCTCGTGGATTCTAGGTCTTGGTCTGGCGTGTGCCTTCGGCATTCTCAACGCCATGTGGTTCGAGTTGCGCGAAGGGCATGGACATGTCGTGCTCGATCCGGGCGACCCGATGCATGAACGGGCTGACAGTTAAACGGTGCTGCGGTCATGACGGCTCCCTCAGGCGACCCTACGTTGACAGGATTGCCGCGCGCGCAGTCGCGCTGGCTGATGGCGCTTGCGCGCGGACCGGTGCGTCCGATGGCGTGGGCGTGCGCAGCCCCCCTGTGCGCGGGCGTGCTGTTGATCGTCCAGGCGTGGCTGCTGGCGCGCGTGCTCGGGGGCGTGGTTCAGACAGGCATGAGCGGGCAGGTCATGCAGATGTGGTGGCGCGAATTCGTGGCCATGGCCGCTTTGGTGCTGGCGCGCGCGGTGATCAGCGGATGGGGTGAGCACGCAGGTGTCATCGCCAGTGAACAGATCAAGGCCGGCCTGCGTCGGGCGTTGTTTGCCGCCATGCTCGACGGTGGTCCGCAGTGGACCCGGGCGCGGGCCAGTGGTGAGCTGGCTGGCGCCATGCTGGAGCATGTGGAGGCGCTCGATGGCTTCTTCTCCCGCTATCTGCCTGCGATGATCGCCGCCACCGTGCTGCCATTGGCGTTTGCCGTTGTGTTGATGCCGGTCGATGTCGTGGCGGGTTTGCTTCTGCTGGTCACCGCACCTTTAATTCCGCTGTTCATGGCGTTGGTCGGCTGGGGCGCGCAGGCGGCAGGCCGGCGTCATGCGCGGTCCATGACGCGGCTGGCCGGCTTTTTCGCCGATCGACTGCGTGGTGCTGCCACCCTGAAAATGTTCGGTCGCGAGCAGGCCGAAACGCAGACCGTGGCCGATGCCGCGAAAGGCCTGGCGCAACGCACGCAGGCTGTGCTGCGCATCGCCTTTCTCTCGTCGGCTGTGCTGGAATTCTTCGCCGCGCTCGGTGTGGCCGGCATGGCGGTCTATTTCGGTCTGAGTTTTCTGGGCTTCCTGAACTTGCGCGGCGATCCAATCACCCTGCAGATCGGGCTGTTCTGTCTGCTCATGGCGCCCGAAGCGTATGCGCCGCTGCGCCAGTTTGCCGCGCACTATCACGATCGTTCGACTGCGCAGGCAGCGGTATCCGAACTGGCCAGGGTGTTCGGACAACTTCCCGATGTGCGTGCGGTGGCGGGTGATGCCGCCATACCGGCCGATGCGCAGGCGATGGTGCAAGCAGACGCTGATGACTGTGTCTTGCGTCTGAGGCAGCACGACCTGATCATGGGTGTACGCCGCATCGGGGGCATCGACCTGATCCTTCGGCAGGGGGAGCATCTTGCGCTGATGGGCGTGAGCGGTGTGGGCAAGACGACCTTGCTGGAAACGATCGCCGGGCTGCGTGGGGACGTGCCTGACGATGCACTCACGCTGTTCGATCGACCGCTGGCGCAATGGTCTCGGGCCGATTTGTGTACACGCGTGGCTTATATGGGGCAACGGCCTTATCTGTTCGAAGGGACGCTGGCCGACAACATCCGTGTCGGGCGGGCCGACGCTGATGACCGTGTCGTGCGGGTGGCCGCCCAACGCGCCTGTGTCACGGAATTCTGTGACGACTGGCCCGATGGGCTGAACACAAGGCTCGGGCCGCGTGGGCAGGGGCTATCCGGCGGGCAGGCGCATCGTGTGGCGCTGGCGCGTCTGTATCTGCGAGACCCGGCACTGGTGCTGGTCGATGAGCCCACGGCCCACTTGGACGAGCACACCGGGCAACGTGTGCTGGATGCATTGCTGTCCTGGTGCGAAGGGCGTGCGCTCATCGTGGTCACACACGCCGACTCGGTGGCGCAGCGCTGCCATCGTCAGGTACTGATGGACGCCGATGGCGTGCATCCGACATGAGCGCCGCCCGTCTGTTATGGCCGCTGTATCGCGCCCGCTGGCGCCGCGTGCTCGTCGTGTTTGCACTGGCCGCCACCACGGCTGCCGCCGGACTGGCGCTGTTGGGCGTGTCGGGCTGGTTTCTCAGTGGTGCGGCTCTGGCCGGGTCCATGCTGACCTTCAATCTGTTCGTACCGTCGTCGCTGATCCGTGTCTTCTCGTTCGTGCGGATCGGTTCGCGCTATGCAGAGAAACTCGTCGGTCACGCGACGACCTTGCAGCTGTTGGCGGATCTGCGCACCCAGGCCTTCGCGGCCATGATGCGGCAACCGGCAGCCAACCTCATGCATCTGCGCGAGGGCGACAGCGTATCCACGCTCACGGCCGACATCGATGCGCTCGACGCCGTTTTCCTGACGCTGGTGGTGCCGGTATGCATTGCACTGCTGGCCGGCGGCGTGCTGGCCTCGGTCTGGTGGCCCCGCACAGCGGCAGCGGCCTTCGTGCTGGGTGTTGCCGCTGTCCTGGCCGTGGCGATCCTGCCGGCCTTGCTTGCGCGCGGTGCTTATGTATACGGGTTGCGAGCACAATCTGCCACACGCAGGGCACGTCACGAAATGCTTGCCACCATCGCCGCCCACACCGATCTGGCAGCACTGGGCGCCACCGCCGTGGCACAACATCGGTTCGAAGCGTCGCTGCAGGCGGGTGTACAGGCGCGATTGGCCCAGGCTCGACTGTCTGGCGCCGGGCTTGCCGCCTTGCAGGCCGTGGCGGGGTGGTGCGTGATGGGTGTGCTGTACGCGGGGATCGTGGCATGGAAGTCCGAGGCCGTGACAGGCCCCGTGCTTGCAGGCCTGGTCCTGGCCACACTGGGATTTTTCGAGCTTGCGGTGCCCGTCATGCGAAATGCCGCCCGACTTGGCGCGGCGCAGGCGGCCTCGGAACGGATCGCGGCGATGATCGGTGCGCCAGCCGCCTTGCCTCAAAGCGCCCAACCACATGCTCTTCCCGTCTGCGGCACGCTTTCGCTTGCC
>JBAZPE010000355.1:0-3754 GCA_041648375.1 Burkholderiaceae bacterium
TTGAGCCAGCTGCGCCGCGCACGTATCAGTACCGTGCACCAGGACTCGGGGGGCAGAGTGGACGCTGTCGACTTGCCCGCGCCTCGCCTGGCGGTGGTCCCGGCGGGGGACCAAGCGAGTGTTGCCTGAACACGAGCGCCAGGCCGGTTCGAACAAGCTGACAGCTGTGCATGCCAGACGGCGCGCGCTGCGTGCGTTGCTGGTTCTGCCGCTTCTGGCGATGCCCGCCGCCCGGCCGCGTCCGATCATGCGAGGCACGTTCCTGCAGCTGTGGCCAGATCACCTGCTTTTCACGACTGCACAGTGGCGGCAACTCTTCGCCCGAACCTATCGACTGGGTTGTCGCGATCTTGTTCTGCAATGGGTAGGACTGCAGGGGGGGGACGCGCCGTGGCAGATATCACACGACACGCTGCAGATGATGATGGACGAGGCTGCCGGTGCCGGGCTGGGCGTGCAGCTCGGCGCGCCTTACGACGAGCGGTGGTGGAAAATTCTCTCCCAGGCCGACGGCGAAACCTTGCGGGTCTATCTTGCCCATATCGGCGAGGCCTATGCCGCGTATGTTGGCAGCACACCCTGGGCGCGTCATCCCGCTTTCCGGGGATGGTACATCCCGTACGAGGTGGAACAATTCAACTGGTCCTCCCCTGAGCGGATGTCGATGCTGGCCGGCTGGTTGGCGGGCATGGTCAAGGAGACCGCGACACCGCCCGGCATCTCCACCTATTACAGCCAACTGCGCAGTACCGGATCGCTCACCCGATTGTGGAATACCGTGCTGGATAGCGTCGCGGTTCGCCCCATGGTGCAGGACGGTGCCGGCGTCGCCGGTCTGGGCAATTACAACGCGCTGGCACCGGTGCTGGACATGTTGAAATATCGAGGCATTCCGTTTGATCTCATCATCGAGCTTTTCGAGGAGATTCCATCTGCACGAACCGATGGCACCACGTTCACTGCCGTCTCGGCCGAGTTCGGCCGTGTTCAGGAACAATTGCATCTGGCGGCGCGCTCAGGCGCTCACCGTGTGCTGGGCTTTGCCGCCGAACCGTGGCTGTTGGGCGACACGCCCGGTGCCAGGCGACTGCAATCCGCGTGGCACCGCACCTACGGCTAGTATCAGTCCATTCGTCCGATGATTTCGCGCAGAATTTCGCTGGTGCCGCCGTATAGCCGCATCGCCCGTGCGTCGCACCAGGCACGACCGATATCGAACTCCGCCATATAGCCATATCCGCCATACAGTTGCAGTAGATCGTCCAGCACGGTGCAATGCAGCTCGGTGGCACGCAGTTTGGCCATGGCCGCATGTTCATCGGATAGTTCGCCACGCAGATGGCGCAGCAGACAATCATCCAGAAAGACGCGCAGCATGGTCGCCTGCGCACGGGCGTCAGCCAGCTTGAAACGGGTGTTCTGATGATCGATGATCCGCTTGCCGAATACCTTGCGCTGGCGGGTGTACTCGATGGCATCTGCCAGACGTGCATGAAGGCTGGCGCACGCACTCATTGCAATGGCCAGACGTTCCTGGGTCAGGCCTGTCATCAAATAATCGAAGCCGAAGTTCTCCTGGCCAAGCCGACATCCATCGGACACGTGCACATCATCGAGAAATATCTCGCACACATCCTGGGCATGCAGTCCGATCTTGCGCAACGGACTGCTTCGAGTCACCCCCTGGATTGCCGTGTTGACACAGAATAACGTGATGCCGCGAGCACCGAGTTCGGGGCGTGTGGATGCCGCGACAATCAGCATGTGCGCATTCACGCCATTGGTGATGAACGTCTTGCGACCGTTGATGACGTAACCGCCATCTACCTTCTGCGCGCGCGTGCGTATTTGTTTGAGATCGCTGCCAGCGTCGGGTTCCGTCATCGCGATGGCACCGATAATCTCGCCTCGCGCCATGCCAGGCAACCACGCCAATCGTTGCGAATCGTCGCCATGGGCGAGAAGATAGGGCGCCACCATATCCGAATGTACCGAGAAGCCCACTCCCATGACATTTGTATGTGCCAGCTCTTCGATCACGACGGCGGCATGGCCGAAATCTCCTCCTGCGCCAAATGGAGTGGGCAATGCGCAATTGAGCAGGCCTCGCTCGCCAGCCAGGCGCCACAACGCCTGCGGTGTCACACCTTCTCGTTCCCAGTTGTCGTAGTGAGGCAGGATCTCGCCATGGATGAATCGGCGAACCTGTTGTCTGAAAAGGTCGTAATCATCGCCCAGGGCGAGGCGAGTGTGGCTCACGGTGCGAAATCCTGCGTTCGGTTGAGTTGGCCTACCACTCGCAAATCGTTGCCGTCAGCGGTCAGGAAGATGCTGTAGTAGTTGCCTGCAGCCAGCGTCGGTAAAGTCATGGCGACCGAGCGTTTCCCACACCACCCGACGACGTCGGCGCTGACAGGATTGATGGCGCGGCTCTGGGCAGACATTTCAGCCGTATTGGAAAAAACCGCCGGACCGTCTGGCCCTAGCGTCAGGCGGGCCGGCCCGCAGCCCGGTGCCAGGTTGTAGAAGCGCAACTCTGCCTTCAGGCCGTCGCCCGAAGTTGCGGGGTCCTCGATCGTGATGTATTGCCAGCGGTCGCCCGCAGGCTGCGCGATCAGGCTCACGAATGCGCCGGCTTTCGGGGCATGGTGCGACGACATATTTCCCTGAAAATCGATGGCATAGGTGAACTCGGCGGGGATGACGATGTACGAGGATGCAGGTTGTTGATTCGACAGTTGCTCGGCGATGTGGCCGGCGAGCTTCACGTTCGCTGGCGCATGGTGTGGATTGACCACCCGCACGAAGGCTGAGCCGGCAGGGGGGCGAGCGGCATACAACTGCGCCAGCACCCCCTCGGCGCTTGTGGCCGGTGCCGGTGCAATCAACAACAGCACGAGCACACAGGCTACCGCTGCGATCACGGTCAGTCGCACGCTTCGATGCCGACGAACGGCCCGATCCGTGCCAGGATGAATGCCATTGAGCAGATGGCTGTGAGCATGATGGCGACGCATGATCAAGACTCCTGAACGACGCTGCGTCGAGCCTGGAAATACATGGCTTCGAGTTTCCGGCGGTCGGTCTTGTCTGTGGTGGTCGTCGGTAGCGGGCTGCATGCGATCAACTCCGAGGGCATCATGTAGGGGGGAAGTGTGAGTGCCAGGCTCTTGCGCCAGTCCAGCAGGCGTTCGGGCAAGGGCTGAAAGCCTTCACCCGGCATGGCATCGACCGGCTCCACCACACCTACCATGCGTAGTAGCGACCCATCGGCTCGGTGCAAGGTCGTTGCGACACCTGTACGAACACCCGGCAGGCTGGATAGGGCCGCATCGATTTCTGCCAGCTCGATGCGGATGCCGTTCAGCTTGATCTGATCGTCGCGTCTGCCACGGAAGTGAATCAATCCGCGCTCGTCCATGGTGGCCATATCGCCGCTGCGAAAGGCACGCTTGCCGTGATGGTTGAAAAGCTTGGTCTCATTGAGGTCATCGCGATTGAGGTATCCCCGCATCACGTGATCACCGCTGATGCAAAGCTCACCTTGATCAAGAAAAACCTCGGCATAGGGTTTGGCGCGCCCGATCGGGTAGTTTCTGGTGACCGGATCGAGCATGGTGTCGTCAATTTCAACCCAGGTCGTCGAACATGTCGCCTCGGTGGGGCCATAGGAATTGATGATACGAACGTCTGGGAATCGAAGCCGCAGTTCGCTGACCAGCGATTGGCTCAACGATTCGGCACCGACGACGAA
>JBAZPE010000356.1:0-3739 GCA_041648375.1 Burkholderiaceae bacterium
TCGGCCCCGCCGGGCAGCTGTTTGATCTTGCGCTCAACGAATTGGGCTGGGTGCGCAGCGAGCTTTACGTGACCAACGCGGTCAAACATTTCAAGTTCGAACCACGCGGCAAGAAGCGTATCCACAAAACGCCGGCGCAGCAGGAAGCCGCTGCGTGCGCCAAGTGGCTCGATCTGGAGGTGGCACAGGTGCGTCCGCAGGCGATCATTGCGCTGGGCGCCACCGCCGCCCGGGCATTGCTGGGGCGGGCGATTGCCGTCACGCATTTTCGCGGGCAGTGGATCGACGGGCCCAATGGGACGCCGGTGCTGATTACGCTGCACCCTTCGGCGCTGTTGCGCATGGATCCGGCTGTGCGGGCCGATGCGTGGCAGGCCTGGCTGCGCGATCTCGCTCAGGCCCAGTCACTGGCGCCGGTCAGTCTGCACCCTGCACACGGACCCGCAGGCGTTTGACTTCACTGCGTTCGGTCTTGCCTTCCAGTCTTCTGCGCTTGGACCCCAATGTGGGGCGAGTCGGCCGACGCGTCTTTGGCGCACTGGCCACGCTGTCGACCAGCGCCTGCAGACGAACCCGGGCGTCGATGCGGTTCTGCTCCTGGCTACGGCTGCCTTGCGCCTTGATGACGATCACGCCCTCGGCGGTGATGCGATGGTCGCGCAAGGCCAGCAGCCGGGTTTTGACCGCGTCGGGCAGGGACGATGCGCTGATGTCGAATCGCAGATGGATGGCGCTGGAGACCTTGTTGACGTTCTGGCCGCCCGCACCCTGTGCGCGCATGGCCGTGAACACCATCTCGGCATCGAGCAGCGGGATAGAGGTGGCAGACATGGTTATATTGTAGGTTCAACCCAAGCAAGGAGACGCTATTGATCCAAGTCCACCACCTCAACGCATCCCGCTCACGTCGCATTACATGGATGCTGGAAGAACTCGAATTGCCCTACCAGGTCGTCATGTACCAGCGTGACCCCGACACCCGACTGGCCCCTTCCGAGCTCAAGGAGGTTCATCCTCTGGGCAAGGCGCCTGTCATTCGAGATGGCGAATTGGTGGTGTTCGAGTCAGGCGCAATCATCGAGTATCTGGTGCGACGCTACGGTCAGGATCGCTTCTCACCGCCGATCGACACGCCGAATTACTGGCGTTACCTGCAGTTTTTGCACTACGCCGAAGGGTCGGCCATGCTGCCCCTGATGCTGGATCTGTATACGAGTCGTCTGGGCGATGCGGGCAAGCCCCTGCAAGGTCGCATCCAAAGCGAGTACGCCACCCACTTCGGATTCCTGGATAGGGAACTGCAGGGTGCTGACTATTTCGTGGGCGACAGCTTGACCGGTGCCGATGTGCAACTGTCTTTTCAGATTCAGAAGATCGTGGGGATAGCCGGCAAGGACGCTTATCCGAACCTCACCGCTTTCGTCGAGCGGATCGAAGCGCGGCCCGCCTATCAGCGCGCCATCGAGAAGGCTGGAGCGTAGCGCTTACCCGCTCTGACAGGTGTGGCAGGCAAGCCCTGCCCGCCACACATGGGTTCCGCCACCTCATTACGCTGACTGACAGCTTGCCAAGCGTACACTAGCGCACTTTCATTTTTGCCCGATTCCGGGGAGTGCCGTCGTGGCCCAGTTTGCCTTCCGAATACTCAATGTGTTTGCGCCCTCCACCTTCGACGGCAATCCGCTGTGCGTGTTCGAGGATGCGCGTGGGATGACCGAGCGGCACATGCACCTGCTCACGCGTCAGTTCAATCTTTCCGAGACGGCATTCGTGTTCCCGCCGCAGCCCGATGAGCAGGCCGCCGGGGTCACGGCACGCGTACGGGTGTTCACGCCGGGCTATGAAATGGCATTTGCCGGACACCCGGCATTGGGAACGGCGCAAGTGGTGCGCGATGTCCATGCGACGGGCCCCAGACTGACGCTGCGATTCAATGCCGGTGATGTCTCCCTGTCGGTGTCTGATGCAGGGGATGCAGATACCTGGTCCTTTGCACCCCCTCTGGTCGGTGCACCGCGTTGCTGGGCACCTGCGCTCGCGCCTGCCGCCTTCGCCGAGATGCTCGGGCTGAGCATGGAAGACCTGGCATCGGATCCCATGTGGGTCAACACCGGTTCAGACCACTTGCTCGTGCCGTTGCGCGACGCGGCCGCGGTTGCGCGCGTCACGTTCGATCCTGCACGGCTGGCGAACTGGCCGGTCAGCAGCCTGGGCCGTCGATCGGTGTACGCCTTTGCGCTCGGTGCCGATGAAGGAACCCACCTGCGCGTCGATGCGCGATACCTGTTCATTCGCGAGGGCACGGTGGTGGAGGATCCAGGCACCGGTTCGGCCTGTGCCAACCTGGGTGCGTGGCTTTCCCTGGTGAGCAAGCGCGCCAACCTGGCCGTGCAGGTGACCCAAGGCGAACAAATGGGTCGCCTTTGCCGCCTCACCCTCGATCTGGACGCGCAAGGCGGTATCCGTGTGGGTGGACATGTGATCGAAATCGGTCGTGGGCGGGTGGAGATCTGACATGGTGATCGCTGCACTTATTTTTGTTGCCACGCTGATTCTCGTCATCTGGCAGCCGCGAGGCCTGAGCATCGGCTGGAGCGCCATGCTGGGCGCAGCCGTGGCGCTGATGCTGGGTGTGGTGAACTGGGCCGATGTGGGTGAGGTCTGGCATATCGTCTGGAATGCCACGGCAACGTTCGTGGCCATCATCATCATCAGTCTGATTCTGGACGAGGCCGGATTCTTCGAGTGGGCGGCGCTGCATGTGGCACGTTGGGGAGGCGGGCGCGGCCACAGGCTGTTCGTATTGTTCGTTCTGCTGGGGGCGGTGGTCTCGGCGCTGTTCGCCAATGATGGCGCCGCGCTGATCCTCACGCCCATCGTCATGGCAATGCTGGTGGCGCTGGGCTTCGGTGCGGCGACCACGCTGGCCTTCGTGATGGCTGCGGGCTTCATTGCCGATACGGCCAGCCTGCCGCTGGTGGTGTCCAACCTGGTCAACATCGTGTCTGCCGACTATTTCGGCATCGGCTTCAATCGGTATGCGGCGGTGATGGTGCCGGTGAACGTGGCTTCAGTGGTCGCGACGCTGCTGGTGTTGTGGCTGTATTTTCGGCGCGATATTCCCAAAACGTTCGATGCCACGCAGATCGCCGACCCGGCATCGGCCATCCGCGATCGACGCACCTTCATTGCCGGCTGGTGGGTGCTGGCCTTGCTGCTCATCGGGTTTTTCTGGCTTGAGCCCCACGGCGTGCCCGTCAGTGCAGTGGCGGCGGTGGCGGCAGCCATCTTGCTGGCGGTCGCTGCGACGGGCCGGGTCATACACACCCGACGCGTCCTGAAAGAGGCGCCCTGGCAGATCGTCGTGTTTTCGCTGGGCATGTACATGGTCGTCTATGGCCTGCGCAATGCCGGCCTGACCCAGGCGCTGGCGGACGTGCTTTCCGCCATGGCCAGTCACGGGCTGTGGGCGGCAACGTTCGGCACCGGCATCCTCACCGCGCTGCTGTCATCGGTGATGAACAACCTGCCCACGGTGCTGATCGGCGCGCTGTCGGTCGACGCCGCCCAGGCAGAGGGCGTGGTACGCGAAGCCATGATTTACGCCAATGTGATCGGCAGTGACCTCGGCCCGAAGATTACCCCGATCGGCAGCCTGGCGACACTTCTGTGGTTGCATGTACTGGCGCGCAAGGGCGTACGGATCACCTGGGGCTATTACTTCAAGGTGGGCATCTTG
>JBAZPE010000357.1:0-3736 GCA_041648375.1 Burkholderiaceae bacterium
TATTGGGTGGGACGAACTGCCGGAGATTACCTCGGGGGCACAGTGGAACATTACGACCATCGCAGACCGGCTCGCCATCGGGAACAAACCGTGGAAGGGCGCCAAAGCGCAGTCGCTTTCGCCTGCAGTGACCTGGATGAAAGAGGGGTAGCGGGGCAACACTGCGTTGTCTGGCTGTGAGGGCCCGTCTATATAGGGCTCATGCGTGGAACAGTGTGTCTCGGTCGAGGGCGCAGCCATATCTTGGCGCACTGCCTGCACGCCCCTAGAATGCTTCTTGTAGATTTTAATTTTCGGATTCGAGGGACTTTCGTTATGAGCAATGCATTTATCGACCATCTGAAAACCCGCCGCACGCAATACGCGCTGGGCCGCGACGTCACCCTGTCCAAGGACGCGCTGACCGCCCTGATTCAGGACGCCATCAAGCACAGTCCTTCCTCGTTCAATTCGCAAAGCTCGCGCGCGTTGGTGCTTTTCGGTGAGGAAAATCAGAAACTGTGGCGTCTGGCGGTGGACGAGGTGCGCAAGGTGGCGCCCGCCGAAGGCTTTGAAAAAACCGAAGCCAAGCTCGGCAGCTTTGCCGCCGGCGTGGGCACCGTGCTGTATTTCGAAGATCAGGACGTCATCAGGGGGCTGCAGGAGAAGTTCGCCCTGTATGCCGAGCACTTCCCCGTCTGGTCGGAACAGTCCAGCGGCATGGCGCAACTGGCGGTCTGGACCGCATTGGCCAGCGTGGACGTGGGTGCCAGCCTGCAGCACTATAACCCCGTGATCGATCAGGCCGTCGCGCGCGAATGGAACATTCCAGCGTCCTGGAAATTGCGCGCTCAAATGCCTTTCGGCTCCCATGGTGCGCCTTTTGGTGAAAAGACGTTCATGCCCGACGCCGAACGCTTCCGCGTGGCGGGCTGATCGCTCACTGAGCGCCGCTGACCCGTAGTGCAGCCAGGGCCAGTGCATCGGTGCGATACAGGTGCAAAGCGGGATGGCCGATGACGCCATGCGCGCGTTCCAGCATCTGCTCCACCGGTCGTTTCATGCCCACGATATGCAGCTGGCGGTCTTGTGCTGCCAGGCTGCCAAGCAGCTTGATCAGGCATTCGACGCCGGTTGCGTCGATGCGATTGATCGATTGGGCAAACAGGGCGACGTGACGCGTTTTTGGGCGCTGCGCCAATTGATTGGCGAGATAGCGCTCCAAGGCGCCTGCAGACGAAAATTCCAGGGCGGCATCCATGCGCACAGCCAGCAGTTCAGGCGCAAGCTCGGGTAACTGCCACAGCCAGCGGTCCCTCAGGCTCCCATCTGCATGCAGCCCGACTTCGACGATGCGCGGATGCAGGCGGTAATACAGGAAGTGCAGCAGGCTGAGCGTGAGGCCCACAATGACGCCCCAATACAGTCGGGGCGCACTGACCAGGGTCACGGCAAAGGTCGCAAAGGCGATGCAGGCCTCGACCCGGGTGAGCCGCCACAGCGTACTAAAGCCCACGGGCTTGAGCAGACCATAGGTCGCCGCGATGACAACGGCGGCCAGAACGGACTGCGGAACCGGGCGCAACAGTGGCATGCCGAATAGCAGCACCAGCAGTACCACGACCACTGAGAAAATCGTGGCCCAGCCCGTACGGGCGCCTGCATACAGGTTCAGTGCCGAACGCGAAAACGAGGAACTCGGTGGGAAACTGCCGCATACGGCTGAGGCAACCTTGGCCATGCCCTGGCCGATCAGGTCCTGGTTCTCGTTCCAGCTTTTACCCGCGTTCTGATTGTCGATCTTTGCACTGGCAGCCGTTTCCAGGAAACTCACCAGCGTGATCACCAGTACCGGCACGATCAGGCTCGACAAGGTTTCCCAGGGCAGGGCGCTGGGCAGCATGAGGGCGGGCAGGCCCGACTGCAGCGCGCCCACGACGTGGCCGCCGCGTCCTTCATAATCGAGCAGCGAACTTGCGACGGAAGCCAGCACCACAATAACGACCACGGCGGGCACCCGAGGCACGAACCGCTTGGCGACGATCAGCAGGGCCAGGGTGGCGATGCCGAACAGCGCACCCACGATATTCATGCTTTGTGGGGACGCCCACAGCACTCGCAGGCTGGGATAACCCAGCAGATCAGGCACTTGCGAGAGCAGGATCAGAATGGCCGCGGCCTGTGTAAAGGCCATCAGCACTGGCGAGCTGACCACATTGACCAGCCAACCGAAGCGCATCCAGCCCAATGCAATCTGCAATAGGCCCGATAACATGGCCAGCCACATGGCGAGATTGATCCATTCCGCGCTGCCGGGCGCCGCCATGCCGGTCAGGGAAGACGCCACCAGCAGGCAGGTCAGCGCTGTCGGGCCGACCGAAAGCCTGCTGGACGACCCCCACAGCACCGCAATCAATGCCGGTAGCAGCGAAGCATAAATGCCGGTGATCAGCGGCATGCCGGCCAGTGCAGCATAGGCTACGCCCTGAGGGATGACCATCAGGCCGATGGTCAGTCCTGCAAACAACTCTCCCTGTAACTCGACGGCCCTGGGGCGAGGCCAGCTCAGAAAGGGGAAAAAACGCTGCAGGAGGCGGGGCGTGGGCATGGCGGCATGATAGCGCTGCACCGCAGCCGATCGCAAACGTGTAGATTCGCTTCAACAGATGTGGGAAATGGGCACAAAGAGGTCGTGCGGTGTCCGGAAATGTCGCACAATAACGACGACAAAGGAGTTGTCCCATGTACGTGCCGGAACATTTCAACGAACCCGACATCGCGGTCCTGCATGACCTGATTGCCCGACATCCGCTGGGCGTGTTGATTACACACGGTTCAGCGGGGCTGGACGCCAATCATGTGCCTTTCCACCTCGACAAGGCGTCGGGTAGCCTGGGTGTGCTGCACTGTCACGTGGCCAGAAATAACCCTGTCTGGCAGTCGGTTGTGACGGGCGATCAGGTCTTGGTGGTGTTCAAAGAGGCCGATGCCTATGTTTCGCCTCAGTTCTATCCAAGCAAGCAGGTGACGCACAAGCAGGTGCCGACCTGGAATTACAAGGTCGTGCACGCACACGGTCGCGTGACGATCCGCGACGATGAGCGCTATGTCAGGGGGTTGGTCGCTCGACTCACCCGGATGCACGAGGCAGGCGAAACCGTGCCCTGGAAGATGACGGATTCGCCTGCGGACTTCATCAATACCTTGCTGACTGCCATCGTTGGCATCGAAATTGAAGTCACGCGCCTTGAAGGCAAGTTCAAGCTCAGTCAGAACAAAGATGTTCAGGATATGACCCAGGCAGGACAGATCCTGAAGGCGCGTGGCGCCCATGCCATCGGCGATGCGATGCTGGCCGGCGCACAGGCGAAACCTTCGGAATAACCTTGGCGCCAGGCAGGGTCAGTGTTCCTTCTTTGGACCTTCTTTTTTCTCTAATTTCCACGGCGTATCGTCTTTGGGCACAACCCCGCCGGTCGTCCCGTCCACGGCAACCGGCACCGGGCTGCCATTCATCTTCGAGTCGGGTGGCGCTTGGCGCCCGATGACTGTCTTATGGGTTTCGGGCGGCGTTTGTTGCTGAGGATCACGCAGGTCGGCATCAATCTGCTCATTTTTGCTTGTCATGTCGGCATCCTTGTTCAAGTTTTGATAGTGGTTTGCTGCTTGATGAGGTCAGGGCGAAGCACCACCTTGATGCAGCCATCTTCCTTTTCGCGGAAGGTCTTGTACATGCCAGGCCCCTCTGCCAGACCGA
>JBAZPE010000358.1:0-3730 GCA_041648375.1 Burkholderiaceae bacterium
ACGCAGCTTCAGACCAGCGACACACCCACCCGACACACGCACCTGGGTTGAGCGCACTCGCTTTCCAGGCCCAGCATCTGGGTTGAACGTATTCGCTGTTCCAGGTACAGCATCCGGGTTGAACGTATTCGCCCTGCCTGCTCCAGCGCCCGGGTTGAACTTACTCGCCTTCCAGGCCCAGCTCGCGCAGCTTGCGCGTGATGGTATTGCGCCCGATGCCCAATCGTGTGGCTGCCTCCACCCGACGACCGCGACTGGCATCAAGCGCGGTCTGCAGCAAAATGCGCTCGAACTGCCGCGTGAGGGTGGCCATCACGGCAGGCTCGCCCCGGTCCAGGCGCGCCTGGGCATCCTGCAGCAATGCGTCATGCCAATGGCTGAATGAACCGGCAGGGGCATCGTTGCCCGCGACCGCAGTGGTCGCGCCCACTCGCCCGGTGGGCGTAATGGCTCGAATTTCAGGGGGCAGATCATTGCGCTCGATGATCTGACCGGCAGCCATCACCGTCAGCCAATGGCAGAAGTTCTCGAGCTGACGCACGTTGCCGGGAAAATCGAAACGCGTCAATTCCGTCACAGCCTCTGGCGTGAGGCGTTTGACCGGCACCCCCAGGGTGCGTGCACTGACTTGCAGAAAGTGCTGCGCCAGTGCGGGAATATCTTCGACCCGCTCACGCAGGGGCGGCAGGCGCAGACGGATCACATTCAGGCGGTGGAACAGATCCTCGCGAAACAGGCCCTGCTCGACCCGCAGTTCCAACGGCTGGTGCGTAGCCGCCACGATACGGACATCCACACGCACCGGCTGTGCACCGCCCACCCGGTAGAAACTGCCTTCGGCCAGCACACGCAACAATCGGGTCTGCAATTCGATCGGCATGTCGCCGATTTCGTCCAGAAACAGCGTCCCGTTGTGGGCCTCTTCGAAACGCCCGCGTCGCAGGCTGCTGGCCCCGGTGAAAGCGCCACGCTCGTGTCCGAACAATTCCGCTTCCAGCAGATCGCGTGGAATCGCAGCCGCATTCAGTGCCACAAAGGGCCCGTTGCTTCGGATACCATGCCCGTGCAGTGCCCGGGCCACCAGTTCTTTGCCCGTACCGGATTCGCCGGTGATCAGCACCGTGACTTTGGATTGAGCCAGTCGCCCGATGGCGCGGAAGACTTCCTGCATGGCAGTGGACGATGACTGCGTCATCATCCAGCGTTCGTTTTCATCCGACGCGGGGGCGACGCCGGGCTCGGGTGTTTCAGATTCCTGCACCGCACGCTGAATCAGCGCCACGGCTTCGTTCACATCGAAGGGTTTGGCCAGGTAATCGAAGGCCCCGCCCTGAAACGCAGAAACCGTGCTGTCCAGATCGGCAAACGCCGTCATCACGATCACGGGCAGACCGGGATGGTCCTCTTTCAGATCACGCAGCAGATCCAGACCACTGCCGCCCGGCATGCGAATGTCCGATACCAAGGTTGCAGGTGACTCGGTCTTCAAAGCCTCGAGCACCGCAGCAGCTTCCGAGAAACTGCGGGTGACCATGCCGGCACGTGCCAGGGCTTTTTCAAGCACCCAGCGAATGGCCTGATCATCGTCAACGATCCAAACAGGTTTCATGACGCCTCCATCGGCAGCACGATACGGAACTCGGTGCACCCGGGACGCGAGTCGAATTCGATAATGCCACCATGCTGTTGCACGAAATCCTGGGCGAGGCTCAGGCCCAGTCCTGTCCCACCCGCCCGGCCGGTGACCAGCGGATGAAACAGTCGATCCTTGATGTCGTCAGGGACACCCGGACCATTATCGGTAATCGATAGCACGAGGCCCAGCCGGTGCTGACGATGCGCCAGCATGACCTGGCGCGCGACCCGCGTGCGAAAGGTAATCGTATTGGACTGCACCAGCGTTTCGCCGGTTTCTTCATCGATCAGAATATCGCGCTGAATCAGGGCCAGCCTGGCGGCTGGCAATTTGGCCTGAATCGCGAGTTCCTGTGCAGCATTGCGTGCGACGTTCAGAACGGCCTGCATGAGGCGCGCGGCGTCACCCGGCACATCCGGCATGGAGGCGTCGTAATCGCGCACCAGAACGATGTCATCGCGAAACTCGGCCTGCAACAAGGCGCACACGCGCTCACAGATTTCGTGGATGTTGACAGGTTTGGCAAGAAGCGGCACACGCTGTGGCCCGATCAGACGGTCGACCAGAGCCTGCAGGCGATCCGCTTCAGAAATGATGACCTGCGTATATTCGGTCAGGCTGGCATCGGGCAGTTCTGCCTCGAGCAATTGCGCCGCCCCGCGCAGACCACCCAGAGGATTCTTGACCTCGTGAGCAAGGTTACGCAGCAATTGGCGATGGGTTTCAATTTCTTCGACCAGTCGGTGGTTGCGATCGGCAAGCAACCGCTGTTCGATTTCCCTCACTTCGATCAGCACGGGCCAGTCATAACCGGCCAGCGCAACAGAAGAAACGGATACTTCTACCGTGCCGGTCACGCGCTGAACCAGCGCAGACTGCCTGACATCGGCAAAGCGCCCGGAGGCGGCCCGCGAAATGGAGCCTTCAAGATCGGCTGGCTCGACAAACAGCATGGCAGCACGCTGGCCAACCAGTTGGCGGCGCGAGCGACCGAACATATCTTCGGACGCAGCGTTGGCGTGCTCGATTTCGCCCTGTTCGTTAATCAGTAAAACCGAGGTTGCGAGAAGATCGAGGGCGTCTACATTCATAATCTATAACAGGTTGGGCCGGACGGCGGGCCGTCCGGCCCGTCCCAACAGCCAGGATCAGAGGCTGTAATACATGTCGAACTCGACCGGGTGGGTCGTCATGCGCAAACGCTGCACTTCTTCCATCTTCAATGCGATATAGGCATCGAGCATGTCGTTGCTGAACACACCGCCGCGGGTCAGGAACTCGCGATCGTTGTCCAGTGCTTCAAGCGCTTGCTCCAGCGACGAGCAAACCGTCGGGATCTTTGCGTCTTCTTCGGGCGGCAGGTCGTACAAGTTCTTGTCGGCGGGATCGCCGGGGTTGATCTTGTTCTGCACACCGTCCAGACCGGCCATCATCAGGGCCGAGAACGCCAGGTAGGGGTTGGCCAGGGGATCCGGGAAGCGCGTTTCGATACGGCGTGCCTTGGGATTGCTCACGTAAGGAATGCGGATCGATGCCGAACGGTTGCGGGCCGAATAGGCCAGCTTCACCGGTGCTTCGTAATGCGGCACCAGGCGCTTGTACGAGTTCGTACCCGGGTTGGTGATGGCATTGAGCGCGCGAGCATGTTTGATGATGCCGCCGATGTAGTGCAGGGCGAATTCCGACAGACCAGCGTAGCCGTTACCAGCAAACAGGTTCTGACCGTCTTTCCAGATCGACTGGTGCACGTGCATGCCGGAACCGTTGTCACCAACCACGGGCTTGGGCATGAAGGTGGCCGTTTTGCCATAGGCGTGGGCCACGTTGTGAATCACGTACTTCATGATCTGGTTCCAGTCGGCGCGCTCGACCAGCGTGCTGAACTTGGTGCCGATTTCCAGCTGACCGGGGCCAGCCACTTCATGGTGGTGCACTTCAACCGGCACGCCCAACTGTTCCATCAGGATGCACATTTCCGAGCGCATATCCATGAACGAGTCGACGGGAGGCACGGGGAAGTAACCGCCCTTCACACCCGGACGATGGGCCAGGTTGCCGCCTTCGTATTCGATGTCGGTCGACCAGGAAGCCTCT
>JBAZPE010000359.1:0-3727 GCA_041648375.1 Burkholderiaceae bacterium
ATACCGAAACGGTGAAAGGCCAAAGGGTCGAAACGGCAAGGGAATGGGATGCAAGGGGAAAGGCCCTATCCCGAAAAGGCAAAAAGGCCTCCCGCCCGGCCCGCTATCAGGACATCGACATGCTCTCCCTGTTCCAGCGGAAACGGCCTCCGGTCGCTGCCGCGACGTCTCCAGCCCCCGCCATCGACCTCCCGAAAGGGTTGATGCGGCCGGAGTCGGCCGCATCGCTGCTGGCCACCCCGCGCCGGCAGAAGCTGCTGGAACACATCTGGCAGCGCACCTCGCTCTCGCGCCGGCAGTTCGCCACCCTGTACCGCGCGCCACTGGAGCGATACGCCGAGCTGGTCCAGGTCTTCCCGGCCTCCGAAGCGCACCACCACGCCTACCCGGGCGGTATGCTCGATCACGGCCTCGAAATCGTCGCCTACAGCCTGAAGCTGCGGCAGTCCCATTTGCTGCCCATCGGGGCCAGCCCCGAAGACCAAGCGGCGCAGGCCGAAGCCTGGACTGCGGCCGTCGCCTATGCCGCACTGCTTCATGACATCGGCAAGGTTGCCGTCGATCTGCACGTCGAGCTGGCCGACGGGAGCACCTGGCACCCATGGCACGGCCCGCTGCGCCAACCGTACCGCTTCCGCTACCGCGACGACCGCGAGTACCGGCTCCATAGCGCCGCGACAGGCTTGCTCTACCGGCAACTGCTCGACCGCGATCTGCTGGACTGGCTCAGTGGCTATCCTTCCCTGTGGGCGCCGCTACTCTACGTTCTGGCCGGGCAGTACGAGCACGCCGGGGTACTGGGCGAGCTGGTCGTGCAGGCTGACCGCGCCTCCGTCGCTCAGGAATTGGGCGGCGATCCCGCGCGTGCCATGGCCGCGCCCAAGCACTCGCTCCAACGCAAGCTGGTCAACGGGCTGCGCTACCTGCTCAAGGAAGAGCTGAAACTGAACCAGCCCGAAGCCTCCGATGGCTGGCTCACCGAGGACGCGCTGTGGCTGGTGAGCAAGACAGTCTCGGACAAGCTGCGCGCGCACCTGCTGTCCCAGGGGGTCGATGGCATCCCCGCGAACAACACGGCCGTGTTCAACGTGCTACAGGATCATGCCATGTTGCAGCCCACCGCCTCCGGCAAGGCCATCTGGCGCGCAACTATTACCAGTGAGAGTGGCTGGTCCCATGCCTTCACGCTCCTGCGCCTGGCCCCGGCGCTGATCTGGGAGCCCTCGGAGCGACCCAGCCCATTTGCGGGAACCGTGACCGTGGACAACGCCGGCGAGGCCGAGGACGGGCCGCGCCCGTCCGCGCACGACGCTGCACTGCGACCCGGAACAGCGGCGGCAACAGAGAAGGAGCCTGCAGCAAGCAGCCATCCAGATCAGTCGGGCGGGAGTCGCGCCATACCTCCCAGCCCGCAGCGCAATCCGGCCGACCCGCTGGAAAGCATGCTGGCGATGTTCGAGGCAACGCCTGAGCCGGAGCAGTCCGTCGAAGCCCCGCCAGAGGGTGCCGACGATGCAGCGGCGCCGCTCGACCATCCCGCATCGGCCCCTGGTCCTTCGGCGCCGACCGCCGCGCCTGCCGCGCACGATTCCGCCTCATTTACCGGGCGGCCATCGGGCGAGCATTTCATGGCCTGGCTGAAACAGGCCGTCCAGACCCGCAAGCTCATCATCAATGACGCCAAGGCCCTGGTACATACCGTGTCCGACACGGTTTACCTGATCAGCCCTGGTATTTTCCAGCGCTACGCACAAGAGCATCCAAACATTGGGCCGCTTGCAAAGGACGCGGCCCTGCAGAACTGGCAGTGGGTGCAGAAGCGCTTTGAAAAACTCGGACTCCACAGGAAACAGCCATCGGGTCTGAACATCAGGACGTGCGAGGTCATGGGGCCTCGCAAAACGCGCCAGGTGCATGGATATTTGCTCGAAGATCCATCGCACATATTCGATGCCGTTCCACCGAACAATCCTTATCTGTCGCTCAAATAGCCGACTAAGGGGGAAGTGCCACACGTTCTGTTTGAGCGGGTGGCAGGCTTCAGTCGATCCGAAGAGGCTCGAACGACTTGACGAGTTGGTCCACCACCTTGACCTGCCGCAGCAGCGGTTCGAGCGCGTCCAGTGGCAGAGCGCTGGGTCCGTCACAGCGTGCATGCGCCGGGTCGGCGTGTGCTTCGAGGAACAAACCGCCGATGCCGACCGCCATGCCGGCCCGCGCGAGTTCGGGCAACTGTTGGCGACGCCCACCCGAAGCCAACGCATCCGCTTCTCGCCGCTGCAGGCTATGGGTGACGTCGAACACCAGTGGCAGGCCACCGCTGGCAAGGCTCATTTCGCGGAAGCCCAGCATGTCCACGACGAGATTGTCGTAGCCGAACTGCGTGCCACGCTCGCACAACAGGACGCGCGGGTTGCCAGCCTCGTGCAGTTTGTGGACGACATGCCTGATCTGGCCCGGGCTCAGGAACTGCGGCTTCTTGACATTCACTACCCGACCGGTGCGAGCAATGGCGACCACCAGATCGGTCTGCCGGGCCAGGAAGGCCGGAACTTGCAGTACATCGGCAATGGCTGCGACCTGCACGGCCTGCTCAACCTCATGCACGTCGGTCAAGACTGGGCATCCGAACCGCGACTTGACCGCATCGAGGACCCGCAACCCTTCGTCCAGGCCGACACCTCGGAAAGAATGGATCGACGAGCGATTGGCCTTGTCGAATGACGCCTTGAAAACGAAGGGTATTTCCAGCTTGCGCGTCACCTCCACGAAGTGCTCGGCCGCAGCCAGGGTCGTATCGAGATCCTCGATGACGTTGATGCCGCCGAACAGCACGAACGGCAGGTCGTTGGCGACTGTGATGCCCTCCGAAATGGCGACGTGCAGGGAGGTGGCTGATGATATCGATCGCATAAAACTTCCTCTCGTGATGTCAACGACCGCAGGTGAAAGCTCCGAGCGTCGTCGGCGAAGAATGCCCCACGGTCTTGGACTTTGCGTGCAGACGCGTCCGCAACAGCGCTTACAGGGTCTGGGGTCCGCACCGGCGACTCCGCCTGTGACCACGGTCTTCCTTCAGCGGTTCACTGAAGACCGAGCGCCTTCATCAGCCTCGGCTTCTGGCTCGCGAAGGTGCCATAGAACACGTCGTCGCCGACGATCGTGATCGGGGCCACACGCACGCCGGTTCGTGACTTAGCCTCCGCGGAAATCTTCGGGTCGGTCAGGTCGCGCTCTTCAAACGCGATGCCCTGCTGGGACAGCCACGCCTTCAGCGCCCGGCAGTCCGGGCACGTCGGAGTGCTGTAGATGAGGATGTACGGGGTGTTGGCCTGGGGCATAGTCGCACCTTCACTTGCCCCGAGCGGCTAGCCAGCTCTTCATCATGGCAATCTCGCCTTCCTGCGCGGTTATGACTTCCTGGGCCAGCTTGCTGACCTCTGGATCTTTGCCGTATTGAAGCGCCACCTTGGCCATGTCGATCGCGCCCTGGTGGTGTGGGATCATGCCGCGCATGAAATCCACATCTGCGTCGCCGCTGAAGTCGATCATCATGTCCGCATGCATGCGGTCGTTGCCGGCACGATAGGCGGCCGTCGAGGCATCGCCCGAGCTGCCGGTCGTCGCCTGCTGGCCGTTGTCGCCCAGCCACTTTTTCATCATGGCGATCTCGTCTTCCTGCGCGGTGATGACGTCCTGGGCGAGCTTGCGAACCTCCGGGTCCTTG
>JBAZPE010000360.1:0-3707 GCA_041648375.1 Burkholderiaceae bacterium
ATGACAATCTCCAGCAAAAAGTGAATGCCTCTGCCGGCCGGTCGTAGCTGTTTCATATTCCAGGAGTGGCATGAAAATCAGTCAATCCGGTGCAGACGTGCTTGCATCTTGGCTGCTGGACCCGCCAGGCACAACCAGCAAATTCCTCTTTAGAAGGCAGGAAAAAGTTGTCTGGTGAAACGTGCCGGCGCGGGTCGCGTTGCGATTACTGGTACTTCACCCACTCACCGTTCTTGACAGTGTGCAACTGGATGTCCACAGGGATCTGGGTTTGACCGTTGGCGTCGAAGGTCGTCGTACCCAGCGCGCCATCGTAGCTTGCCGCACGAATCGCCTTGGCGATGGCTGCCTTGTCGGTCGTGCCAGTCGTCTTGAGCACCTGCAGCAACAGGCCCGTCGCGTCATAGGCGTACTTGGTGTATGGGCTTTGCGCTTCAGGATAGGCTTTCTCTGTGTAGGCCTTGTTCATGGCTTCCAACTTGGGATTGCTCTGCGACACTGGCACCCCGACCACCACACCATCAGCCGCCGGACCGGCGATCTTGATCAACTGCGGATCGTAGATACCGCTGATGCTGAGCATGGGCATTTTGATGCCCAGATCGGCCATCTGCTTGCGCAAAATGCCCGCTTCGGTGATCACGCCACCAAAATACACGGCATCAGGCTGCAGGCCCTGCACCTTGGTCAGGATGGCGCGGAAGTCGGTCGTGCCGACCGGGAAGCTCTCAGCCGTGACGATCGTGCCGCCCGCATCGGTGAAGAACTTGCGGAACCAGGTCTCGTTGGCGCGGCCGTAATCGCTGGTGTCGGAGATGATCGCGATCTTCTTGGCTTTCAGATCACTGACCGCGCGCTCGGCCAGGGGTTTGTTTTCGTTGACCAGGGTGGGGGTCACGCGCGTCGTGTTGGGAAAGTTCTGTTCGGTGATCTTCGGGCTGATGGCACCCCAGACGATAAAGGGCATCTGGCTGCGGTTGAACACGGGCAGGGTCGCCAATGCGACCGGGCTGTTCCAGTGACCGGTGGCGGCAACGACGCTGCGGTCGTTGACCAGCTTCAAGGCGGCGGACACGCCGGTCTGGGGGTCGGATGCATCGTCCAACACCACGCCTTCGACTTTGAAAGGCGCGCCCGGGGTGGCGTTGAACTGGTCAATGGCCAGCAGAAAACCGTTCTTGGCACCCAGGCCCTGCTGCGCGTTGCCGCCGCTGATCGGGCCGATGAAGCCCAGTTTCACCGTGGATTGCGCGAGCGCCACGCCCGATCCGAACACCATCGAGCATGCCAGCGCCAGGCTGGTGGCGATGTGGCGACGGCGTGTCCAGCCCGACGTGTGGAAAGTCGAAGATCCGTTCATGAACTACCCCTTGTTTGCTTAATCGGCATTATGTGATCCCCGTGAGCTAAGCGCGAGCGCTTTCACGAGGCTGGGATGATCGTAGGGGCAGCGGCGGATTCGCTGGTTCGCATTTTTCGATGCAAATTCTTGGAAAAGTCGAAGCAGGCCTGAATGGCGCGTTGACGACTCAAGATCGCGCGGCGGTCAGTGCGCAAGCGACAGGCAGGTACCGCTCAAGAATATCGCACAGGGATCGTGCCTCTGCTCTCGACAGGGGCGGGAATGGGGAACGGTACGACGTATCATTGCGTCGATCATGCGCCCTGATTACGGCCTTCATTTCCAATGCGGAGAGCTTTAGGTCAGCACTCACACGTTGGATCGCAAGCGCTCGACCTGACTTCTTGGTTCTCACTTCATAGAACTCAAGCACGGCCTGCACAACTTGGTGATACCCCTCACAGGCGTTAGTGAAGACCTGCATAGGTTCTGCGGCCAGAGGCTTACCTGCCAAAAGTGCCTTGGCCAACACAAGAAAACGCTCAGCGTTCAACAAAAATCCGTCTACTGCGCCAGGTGTAGGCTGGACAGCTTCCATCGCACGCAGCCTGATGAGGTTTTGATATTCAATGGGTCGTTCCACGACGGATCACCTGCAGCGTTGGTCCCTTGACGATTTGGGACACTACAGGGTCGTTGTCGACCAATTCTTTCCACTCAAGCGGCTCATATAAATTGAACTGAACCACCCGACCGAGTCGGCCTTGCAAATCGGCTCCCGCTTGATGCAAGTCGATGGGGGACACTGAGCCCACGACCATGACATCCACATCGCTTCGTTCGGTATCCGTTCCATTCGCCACCGATCCGAAGACAAAAGCCTCTTCAATCTTATCGGCAAAAGGTTTCAACGCCTCTCGCACTGGCTCAGCCAGTCCAACCGTCTTAACAAGAATGCTGCAAAGCTCTTTATATAAGAAATGGTCAGTATTTGCTTTGATGCTTCGTTGACGACCAAGCCGAGGGCTCTCGACAAGTACACCCGCCTGTAAAAGACGTTCAATCTGGGATTGTGTGCTGCCGCGGCCGGAGTCCGCCTGTCGCAGGAGCTCTCGAAGCGTAAATGAATCGGTTGGACGAGTCAGCGTGAGTGCCAACACTCGCTGGATGGAGGACGTGAAGAGAAAATCTATCGAAGACATGAACGTCCTCATTATGTGGACAATAGTCCCTATTATAGGGACATTTGTCCATGCCTTATGGACAGCGCGGTAATTGGCATAAGTTACCGCCAAGGGTTGTGTTGCACATCCATCCAACACCATCTGCCCCCCATCCCCCAGCCTGATTGGCTTCGTCTGCAGCGCCAGATGCGTATCGCTCACTCCCCCAATAGCGGCTCGATGTCGACTGCCAGACTGGTTGGCTTGGTCTGCGGCGCGTAGCGTTTGACGACCTTGCCCTGTCGGTTCACCAGAAACTTCGTGAAATTCCACTTGATGCGTGTGGTGCCCAGCACGCCCGGTGCAGCCTGCTTGAGGTGCTCGAACAGCGGCTCGGTACCGCTGCCGTTTACCTCCACCTTCGCGAGGACGGGAAACGTCACACCGTAATTGAGCTCGCAAAAGGCGCTGATGGTCTGCGCATCACCGGGTTCCTGCTTGCCGAACTGGTTGCAGGGAAACGCAAGCACCTGAAGGCCTCGATCGCCAAACGTTTGCTGCAAGCGCTGCAATTCCGCGTATTGCGGGGTAAAGCCGCAAGCGCTGGCGGTGTTGACGATAAGCAGTACCTTGCCGCGATGCTGCGCAAGCGACACATCGGCACCGTCGGAGGCTTTCACCGCAAAGTCGTATAGGTTCGTCACGCTATCTCCTGATCCAGGCCGAAGTATGCCGTGTATATGCACATACCCGCACGCACGCGCAGGGTGACCGGCTGGATAACACGTGTAAAAGCATAGCGATTGGCAAAGCCGCGTCTACGCGGAAACCCCATTCACCGCACATTCACCGCATGATTTGCGGCGAATACATCGACAATCACCGCAGACGTCTGCGAGCGGTGAGCAGCGCAGCACAAGCCGCATACTCGCCCAGCCCCACCATCGGGCCGAAAACCTGGCAGATGAATGAGAGCGACCGATACAATCAGGCTCATCCCGATATCCACTGCCCGCTGCGCCGACCCGCAATCGAGCAAGCGCATCACGCACTGAGCCATGTCCATTTCCACACTACTTCGCGCAGTCACCGCTGGCCTCTTCGCATTGCTGCTGTCGGCCTGCGCCTCCACCAAGCACTACACGGAGACGTTTTCCACCTTGAGCATGTCTTCCGACGCGAGCATGTTCGTGGTGCTGGGC
>JBAZPE010000361.1:0-3696 GCA_041648375.1 Burkholderiaceae bacterium
GCCCGGGCGCTGATCGATCGAAACGTGGTCGACCATGCCGCCTCGCCTGAGAAAACCCGGGAACAGATCAAGCACCGCCTGGCAGACGCCATTGGCCGCGTGGAAACACGCTTCGCGCAGGCCGGTGTCAGGCTGTCGATGTTCTATTCCGAAGGCGATGCCCAAAAATGGATCCCAAGCCTGGACAGCGACTCAGTACTGCTGGTGCTGCCACAGGCGGGCTGGTGCGACCATGGCGTGGCCCCCCGGCAAATCGACCACGACGCCGAGCAGCTCATTCGATTGGCACGTACCCATGCGGGCCCCTGCCTGCTGGTCAGGGAGCTTCGCCCATCTCACGATCGCGCCCACGTTGTGGTGGTGGACGACAGCACTGAACGCAGCGTGGATGCCCTGCTCTGGGCCGTGCAGGCGAGACTGTGGCCGGCGACACTGGTAACATTGGCGCAGTCAGACTCGGGCCGAGTGGCCGTCTTTCGAGAAGCGCTGGCGTCCATCGGCTGGGCAGGGGACGTGCACCTTGGCGCCGCCCAGGCATCGACCGGGCAGCACACGATCACGCCACCAGACGTCTTGCTGCGGGTAGCGCCCCTCGATCCGACCGATGACGTCACGATCGAGCGGGTCTGGGTCGACTATCTGAACGCTGCGGCCTTCAAGGAAGTGCTGATGTTCCCTCGCAAGACATAATTTTTACAGGCAGGTTGCACTATGAGCTGGCGCCGGGTGTCGCGAATGCCGATGACGACGGTGCTACCGCTGGTGGTAAGTGCCGCCATTCTGCTTGTCTCGCTGAGCCTGAGCGTGGTGAGCGTGATGGTGCTGAAGAACTTCGTCAACGCCACGCTTGAACAGAAAGCATCGGTGTACCTGCATGGGTTCGCCGGCCATATCGCGCAGTCCGAACCCTTCGACCCGGCACTCACCCAGTCCGCGCTGGTCAATGCGCTGAGATACCCTTCTCCCCTGGGCGAGAGCAGTGTGGCCATCGGTCGTATCGAGGCAGGACAGCTCGTCGCCCAGATCTATCCCGAGCCCGACGACAAGACATTGGCCGAGACACGCGCCGCGTTGCAGCAAGCGCTTGCGCGCGGGGCAAACGCCTCGATGTTCTCCTACCATGATGGTGAGAATGCCCGTCTGACCACGGTCTATGCGCTCGACGATCACCTCTTTGCGCTATCGGCATTGTTCGACGCACGCGATGCCGCCACGACCAACAAAACGACCATTGAAATTGCCGTCGTCGTCAACGTGCTGCTTGTGCTGGTATCGATCATCATCACCTTCCTGGTGGCCCGCCGCGTCGCTTACTCATTGCGCGCCTTCTCGCGCCGCCTCTCAGCCGAGCACGAAGATGCCGCAACGCCAGCGTCCGGAAGCGAACTCGCCACGCTGGAAGGTGCACTGGTCGCACGCGAACACGATGAAGCGCAACGGTCGAAGGCACTGGAGCTGATGGCCCAATCCGAGCGTGATGCCTTGCTGGGGCGCGTGGCCGCCGTCATCGCGCATGAAGTACGCAACCCGCTGGCCGGCATCCTCGGTGCCCTGTCCACGCTGCGCCGTTTCGGCGACGACAAGACCGTGCGGGAAGAAACACTGGGCATTGTGGAAAGCGGGCTGAATTCATTGCGACGCATCGCCGACGTCACCCTGGCCACTTATCGGCGCCGGGGCGAGCAAAAGATGATTTATGCGCCCGATATCGAAGACCTCGAACTGCTGATTGCGCCTGAGGCTCGCAAGAAGGGGCTGCGGTTGCATTGGCGCCTCGATCAGGTCAACGGCTTTGTGACGGATGCGGATGCCATCCGGCAAATTACGGTGAACCTGCTGCTCAATGCCTGCAAGGCCAGCCCCGAGCACGGCACGATCGATATTGCGTTGACGGTGTCCGGCAACGAGGCTCGATTAAGCGTGTCGGACCATGGGCCGGGGCTGCCCAGTTCGGTGCTCGAATATCTGCGCGCCGGGCCGACCTCCGAAGTGCTGCCCTCCTCGCGTGAACTGGGGGTGAGCGTCATCTGCGCCATGGTGGAAGACATCGGCGCCAGCCTCAGTGTGGATAGCCGGCCTGATGAGGGCACGACCATCACCGTCATCATCCCGCAGGCACCCTCCCTGCACACAGCCCCCGACGAACCGAAGTCATCATGACCAAACCCCTTCTGATTCTGATCGAAGACGACGATGTACTGGGCCGAACGCTGCAGCAGCGCTTCATGCTGGAGGGCTATGCGGTGCGGTGGGCAAAGACGGCCGCCCAGGCCAGCGAGGCGCTCACCGATCGAAGCGCCCGATTCGTGCTGTCGGACATCCGTCTGCCCGATGGCAATGGTGAAGATGTCGTCACCCGTGCCCACCAGCGTCGCGATGCCATCCCGACCATTTTCATGACGGCATTCAGCGATATCGAGCAGGCCGTTCGCCTGGTCAAGCACGGTGCACGCGACTATATCCCCAAGCCGTTCGACCTGGATGTGCTGGTCGATCAGATCGGTGCCATTCTGGCGGTCAGCACCCACAATGATGCGACGTCAGACTCCTATGCCTGTTTCGGCATTTCGGAGACGACCGCTGCCTTGCGACGGAAGCTGGACAGACTGGCGCGTTCTGACCTGCCGGTACTGTTCACCGGCGAAACCGGCACCGGCAAAGAAGTCGCCGCGCGCTATCTTCACAGGGAAACCAGCGGTGGCGACTTGCCGTTCATCGCGGTGAATTGCGCTGCCATTCCGGGCGAGCTTTTCGAATCGGCGATGTTCGGCCATGCGCGCGGCGCATTCACCGGCGCGCACGCCGCCCACACCGGCTACGCGGCCCAGGCCGGAGACGGCACGCTGTTTCTGGACGAGATCGGCGAGCTCAGCCTGGAACATCAGGCCAAGCTGCTGCGCCTCCTTGAGGCGCGCGAGTTCCAGCCCATCGGCGATACGCGCACCCTGCGCTGCGCGGCAAGAATCGTGTGCGCCACCAACCGCGACCTTCAGGTTGCCGTGGACCGTGGTGCGTTCCGTGAGGATCTGCTTTTTCGGATCAACATCGTCCAGTGTGTGGTGCCGCCGCTGCGCGACCGTGCGCAGGAGATCGAGCCCCTGCTGCGCGACTATGTCAGACGCGTTGCTTCAAGACTCGGGCAGGCGGACCTGCCTATTGATGACGCGGCGCTGGCCTTTGCCCGCACATACGCCTGGCCGGGCAACATCCGTGAGCTCGTGAACCGCACCGAGCGGGCCATTGCCTTGAACGATGCTGACACACTCGGGCGGGCCGATCTGTGGCCAGAGCTGTTCGATGACGCGCACACGGCGCTTGACGCCGCCCCGACGACATCAGGGCACACGCTCGCCCAGGCCAGAGACGCCGCCGAGCAGGCCAAAATCGAGCAGGTGCTTCAGGACACGGGCGGCAATCTGACGCAGGCAGCCGCAATCCTGGCGGTTTCCCGCACCACGCTGTGGACAAAAATTCAAAAGTACGGCATTACCGTGCCCTGACGGTTGTTGAACAGCCGTTGCCAACATCCTGCGAAAGAATGGGCGCGAACAGTCTGCCCAAGATCCGCGCCGAACAGTCTGCGGCAGAACCGCACCGAACATTCTGCTATAGCACCGCCCCGAACATCCTGCTACAGCACCGCGCCGAACATTCTGCCCGCAAGCGCCGTTGCCGCCATGGCCGCAGCGCCCCAGA
>JBAZPE010000362.1:0-3688 GCA_041648375.1 Burkholderiaceae bacterium
GTGCGAGCGTCGTTGAAGGGGGTGTCTACCGATCGCGGGGCCAGGTATTGCACGCACACCGAGGAGCCTGCCAATTCGCGCCGCAAGCATTCCGAAAACGCGCGCAGGCCGGATTTGGTTGCGCCATAGATCGCAAATCCCGGGACGCCGATGCTGCCCAGGGTTGAACCCACATTGATGATGTGCGCCTTGGGCTGGGCGAGCAGATGCGGCAGCAGCCTGGCGGTAATCTGCATGGGCGCCAGCAGGTTGGTTCGGGTCAGCACGTCGGCTTCGACCATCGAGGCATCGTCCACCGGGCCGAAGCACGCTGCACCGGCGTTGTTGATCAATACATTGACCTGACGAGCCTGGGCGGCGTGCACGAGGGCATCCACGCCAGACGCGGTGGTGATGTCCACCACCAGGGCGTCCAGCCGCGAGCGATCCGATACCCCCGCGCTGAGTTCCGAGGCCAGTGCCAGAAGCGGCGCGGCCGTTCTGCCTACCAGCAGCACCCTGGCGCCCTTTTCGATCAGTTGTCGTGCCACTGCGGCGCCGATGCCGCCGGCCGCGCCGGTCAGAACGACCGAGGCCTGCGAAGGTTTCATGATGCCACTCCTTGCGTGGTGATCGGCATGGGCAGCGCGCGGAAAATATCACCGTACAGGCGGTAGAACATCCGCGCGGCATGCGTGATGGCGTGTTGATCGGCGGGCTTTTCGATGTCGTCCATCAGCATGGCAAAGTGCGCCGTGTGCGCCTGATCCAGCGTGCCGTGCGAGCGCAAATAGCTGAACGCGTTGTCGGGCAAAGCGAGGGTGCGCTGAATCTGATCGGCAGCCGTCAGCGCGAGCGCGACGCTGGTGCCTTCGAGCACATGCACCATGCCGAAAAAGCCCATGGGGTTGCCACGCTGAATCGTGTCGTAGGCATAGGCCACCATGATCTCGCAGGCCGGGCCAGGGCCGGCGTCGCGAGCGGCGTCGGCATCTTCGCCACACGCCGACAGGTCGTTCAGAATCCATTGGTCGTGGCCGTCTTCTTCCTCAATGTATTCGTCCAGTGCATCGGCCAGCCAGGTCTCGCCTTGCGGCACGCGCGCGCGGAACTCGCGCAGCAGCGGCACGGTGTGGCTGACGTGGTGATAGGCCTCGCGCAAAAAGGCGACGTAGCTATCGTGGCCGACCTGCCCGCGCAGGCAGGCCTGCACGATGGGTGCAGCGACCAGTTGCGAACGGGCGTCCTGTGTGTGCGAAACAAGTGAATCAAAGAATGCCATGATGGGTCCTCATTGCTTGGGTGGTCATGCGGGTGGCGCTGTCAGGGTGGGTGTCGGTAAAAAGATCGGGATGCATGGCGGCCACGCTCGGTCGCCGCGGGCGACCGTTGGCCGTGGCCAGGCCGCTCTGGGCGGTGAAGGGCGCGGCACCACGCACCCAGTGCGCGATCTGTGCGTAGTCGGGCAGTGTGCGGTTTGCGGCATCGACGGCAGCATGCAGATCGGCATCGGTCAGCGCGCTGCTGGCGGGCCACAGCACTGCGCCCAGTCGTGGCTGGGCTTCGCCCAGCACCACTGCCTGGGCAATCCGGGCGTCGTCGCGCAATGCGGTTTCGACCCACTCGGGTGACACGTTGCGCCCGAACGCGGTGATCAGCACATTCTTTTTCCGACCCTGGATGTGCAGGTAGCCTGCTTCGTCGAGCGTCCCGAGGTCGCCCGTGGGCAGCCAGGTGTCGCGATAAGGGGGCTGGCCCAGATAGCCCAGGAACAGGCTGCCGGCCACTTCGATTTCGCCGTCTGCCGCCACACGCAACCGGGTGTGCGGCAGGGGCCGACCGGCCGTGCCGGCACGCGATGCCCCGGGCAGGTTCAATGTTTGTACCGATGCCGCTTCGGACAGGCCATAGCCCTCGCAGGCAGGGATGCCCAGTGCATGGGCCTGTGCCAGCAGGGCCGGGCCGACCGTTGCGCCACCCACCGCCACCAGCGAAAGCGTGGCGGGTGCACGGGCGGCAAGCGACTGGAGCAGCCCGGCGTACGCCCGCAGCATCTGGGGCAAGGTGATCATGCTCTGGGCGCGAACGGTTTCGATGGCGCGATGCAGCACCTGCGGGTCGAAGCTGGACGACCCGCTCAAACCGACCTGAGCAAGCGGCAAGGACACACAGGTCATGCCTGCGATCAACGGCGCATACACCCCGGCGATGTTCTCCAGCAGCACAGACAGCGGCAAGGTGTTCAGATGCCGTTCGATACCCAGGGGGGCGGTCGTGCGGACCAGTGACTCCGCCACTGCCAGCATGGCCGATCCGCTGAGCACGACGCCCTTGGGCTGGCCGGTGGAGCCTGAGGTGAACGTGATTTTTGCCGCATCGGGGTGCGTGGGCACGGGCACGCTTCGGCGTTGCCACAGCGTCAGGCCGTCACCCCGATCCGCACTTGCGCAAAAGTCCTGGGCCTGCAGCAAAGGGGCCAGGCGCTGCGGTGCGACGATGGCATCGGCCTGGGTCGACTGCAGCGCCTGCGTCAACTGATCGGGGGTGAAAAAACCCGGTAGTGGAATGTGCAGCACGTCGGCACGCAGGGCGGCCAGATCGGTCACGATCCAGGCCGGTCCGTTGTCTGCCAGCGAGGCCAGCATCCGCACGCCTGCATGGCGCAGCGCCAGTGCACATTCATGCACCTCGCTCAACAGCGCGTCGTAGGTCCACGCGCGATGCTCACCCACGATGGCCGGCGTGCTTGTCTGGGCGGCATGCTGGCGCAGACGCTCGAAAAAAGTGTCGATGTCCATGTCTATGCCTGCTCCAGTTGGCCGATGACCAGGCTCAGCCGTCCGGCCACCACCATCGGCTCGTGCTCGTAATAGGTGCCCCAGGCCTCGCGCTCTGCCAGGCTTAGATGGCTGGCATCGGCCCGTGCCAGTGACATGGGTGCCAGCCCCATGCGTGCGAACAGGTGGTGCAGTTCGCGGGTCACGGTGATGACCGACCAGTCGAATCCGCTCGCACTCAGATGCTGGGCAAGCAGGGGCACCATCAGGCGGCCGGCCCCGGCACGCATGGCTGCGAAATGGCCCACTTCGGCGATGCGATCCCGGGGCGGTGCACCCAGGCCGGGTTGGGCGAGATAGCACTGAACCGGTGCGCACAGGTATTGCTCGAGATACAGGCGCTCGGTGGCCGCCCGGTAACCGGCCGCGGCAATCACTTCGCCGTCCTGCTCCAGGCTGACCAGCGTGGGCAGCCAGTGCGCCACCGTGGCGCCGAACGCCTGCTGGTAGCGATGCTGGATGTAGGTCTGCACCCGCGCACGGCTCGCGTCGTGTGCGTGATGCTGGCGCAGCACGAGTGTCCCGGGCCGCGCACGGCGCGTGCAGGGAGACGAAAGAAGAGGGGGATCGAGATTGTCAGGACGTCGCGTATCGACGGCAGAATAGGCGCAGAGCGGGTGAACCATCGCGAGCTTCCTTTTAGAGAATGCCCGCAGGTTAGTGAGGCTAGCTTAACGCCACATTAAGAGAGAACCGCCTGTCGAATCCGTACCTTTTTCAGAGCCAAAGGCTGTACGCTTGCTCGCCAGGAACACCGAAAAAGATGATGTCATGCGAATCCTGATCGTCGAAGATGATGGCCTGCTAGGCGATGGCCTGCAAAAGGGGCTGAAGCTGCTGGGCTATGCCGTGGACTGGTTCACCAATGGGCG
>JBAZPE010000363.1:0-3686 GCA_041648375.1 Burkholderiaceae bacterium
ACTCATGCGCCAGCAGCTCGGTGTGACCGGGCCACTTGTGACCCGCCAGATGCATGGCTTCCTTGTTCAGGGGCGGCGTAACTATGGCGTCGACCTTGCCTTCGCGGGCCAGCTTGCACGCGGCCACCACATAGCGCCAGGAACCGTCACCCGCGTCGGCGTGCACCTTGCCCAGGGGCACGTGTGCCAGGGAAGGACCGGTCTGGATGACTTCAATCAAGCCACAGGCGTTGGTGACTTCAGAAGGATCGTTGACGGTGACCACACGCGAGACATCGCCGCCCAGGCGCTCGACCGCTTGTACCAGCACGGCGGCATCACCCACGACCACCAGGCGCGCTTTCTTGCGCAAGTCGTCGCGGTTCAACAACATCTTGGCCGTGATTTCCGGACCGATACCGGCGACATCGCCCAAGGTAACGGCCAGCAGGGGCAATTTGGCATTCAAGGTTTCGGTCATACTCAAAATCTCCTTTCGCGGATCGCCTGGGCGGCCCGCAGTAAAACGTTTTCGGCACCAAAGCCACCGGCCTTGGTCACCACGGGCAAGCCAGCGGCTTCCCCGCCGGTCAGACGCCCCAGGGGCACCCCACCGGTCACTTCATCCACCAGCGCAATGCCGTTGGCCGACAGGGCTTGCAAGGTGTGGCTTGCGCCATCGCCGCCCGTGGCGACAATGCCTGCGACTTCGAATTGACGAACGAGTTCACCGGCCAGCTCGCCCAGACGGGTGGCCACTTTCTCGGAATCCAGCCCGTCGGCGCGTCCTTCGGGCGCGAGCAACAGCACGGTAGGTGCGGTTGTCATATCCAGCGCGCCAACACCTGCCACGACCTCGGCCGACCAATCTTTCCACAGCTGATCATCGGCCAGCGCTTGCAGCGTAGGCGACCAGGTGTGGGCGCCGCCGGCCGTCAATGCACGGGCCTGCCCACGCGATGCACTGTGCTGCGAGGTCACCACGACCACCACCGGGCCACGGCTTTGCTCACTTGCCCACAGGCGTGCAAGCGGAATGGCCAGGCCACCTGCGCCAACCGGCACGGCGCGATCGCCCAGCGACACGATGGCGCGCGCGAGCTTGTCGATGTCTTCGCTGGTTTGCGCATCGACCACGACAATGCTGCCCGCCGCCGCAATGCGCCGGCCCAGGTCATCGGCCGACTCGGACGCCACTTGCGCGACGTGCGCACACTGCAGCAAGGTCGGGATGTGCCCTTCGGTCACCGGCGTGACCGGATCGGTGGCTGCCGAGGTCTGCGTGACAGGCAGGTCATCGACAAACACCGTGCCATCACGCACCGTGCGTCCCGTGGCGGGAAACGCGGGGCAAACCACCACGATCGCGTCTTCGCCCCAGGCCTGCTGCGTGGCTTCGATTTCGGCGCGAAACGCACCGCGCAGTGTGGAATCGACTTTCTTGTACAGGCGACGCACACCGGCGCGGCGCAACACCGCGATTTCGTTGGCGACCACCGCCGCCGCCTCATCGCCCGGCATAGGGCGGCTGTGCGTGGTGACTGCCAGCACCTCGACGTCGGATTCTCCCGCAGCATCCAATGCGTCGCGCGCGCCACCGATGGAAAGGTGGGTGACCCAGCCGGCACGCACGAACTGCACGGCGGTATCGCCCGAGCCCGTCAGGTCATCGGCAACGATGGCGACGATGGGTTTCAAAGCAGAGCCTCCTTGGTGTGACCGGTGCTGACCAGCGTGGTATCGCCTTCATCGACAGGCTTGAGTTCACCGGCGCGCTTGAGGAAGTACGACGCCAGGATCGGAGCCAGAATCGAGCTGATCAGTACGCACGCGGCAACCTGGGCCGTGGCCGTACCTACATATTGCTGGAACGACGGATCAGCCGCGGCGACCACCGCCGGGGTGGCGATGGCGTTGCCCGCCGTCGTGCCCGCAGCAAAGCCGATGCCGCTCTTGCCACCTCGACGCAAAATGTAGCGATAACCCAGATAGACCAGACCGCCGGTGATGGGGCTGATGATCAGGCCAAGCACCAGGCCGGTCAGTCCGCCATTGATTACGGCGGTCAGATTGATACCGGTGCCCAATGCGAATGCGAAAAAGGGAATGACGATGTTGGGCACAGGCTTGAGCACGTTGCGCCATTCGACGTCGAGGTTACCAACGGCCACGCCGAGCAAAAACGGAATAAGTGCGGCCACCAGCGCGATCAGCGGAATGTCGGCCATGCCCGAGGCACCCAGGAACAACAGACTGAAGAACGGACCATCGTTCACGGCACTGGCGACGTAGGCACCGCGGTCACGGCTATCGCCGTACTGACCGGTATACGCCAGCCACAGGCCACCGTTGCTGTTGTCGAATGCCGCCAACATCGCGAGGATCGACACGCCCCAAATACCATCGATACCGACGAAGTGCCCCAACAGAATGATGAGCGAGGCGGGAATGATCGTCTTGGTCAGCAGGATGGTGCCTGCGGTGGCCAGAATCGGGCCGCCCGAACGCAGGCTGACCTGAGTACCGGTAGCAAAAATCAGCAGTGCGATCAGGGGCAATGCGCTGTTCTTGAACAACGCGGTGGTGAAGCTGCCGATCGCCAAAGCATCGGGGGCCAGGGTACCAATGATCGAACCAAGAATAAGCGGGATAAGCATCAGCCCCCCGGGTATGCGCATCATTGTGGCGAACAGGGGCAATCGGGACTTCTCGGCGATCATGGGTTTGTCTCCAGAACAGGTCGGTACGTGCACGGACGATGCCCATGCACATCATTTTTAAATTCCGGACATTATTCTACACCTGTACGTACATCTTGTACGTACAGGTTTTTGTGGCGTCGTGTCAGCGCACCCCGTCGCGCTACGGTGGCACGACCGGTGTGCGGTACGTGCGCCGGTCGTGACGGGCGTGACGGACACCGTCGACGGGTCGTCGGCGAGTGGGCGACGAGTTGACGTGGTCAATGCGGCGTCAGAGCTGCTGGCGGAGTTGCCGTGCCGCCGCCGGGGCCAGGGGCTTGAAACCGTTGATCATGTAGACGAACACTGCACGCTTGCTCGCCCAGCCCTCGATCTGATCCGCCCAGCGCTTGATCGCAGCAGGCGCATAACCCGCCTTGTAGCGTTCACGTGCGTCTTGCAACCTGACATAGGTGAAGTCTGCAGCCGTATGTGTATGGAACTGGGGCGCGTCGGGTTTATCGGACAGCACCACCGCCACGTCATACTTGCTCGCCAGGTCCAGGAAGTCGGGGGTATCGAAACTCGCATGCCGCACCTCGACCGCATGACGCAGCCGCTGACCATCGTGCTTGGCAGGCAATAGTTTCAGGAACGACTCGAAATCAGGTGCGTCGAAGGTTTTGGTCGGTGCGAACTGCCAGTTGATGGGACCGAGCTTCTTACCCAGGGCCGTCACCCCACTGGCAAAGAACTTCTCGATGGATGGCTCGGCCTCCTGAAGTACGGTGCGATGCGTGGCGTAACGTGGTGCCTTGACGGCAAAGACAAAGTCGTCGGGCACCGCGTCGTGCCACTTGCTGAACGTGGACGCGTTCTTCGCCCGGTAGAACGTGCCGTTGATTTCGATCGAGTCGAACTGACGGCTCGCCCAGTGCAGTTCGTCCTTCTGAGGCAGGTCCTCAGGAAAGAACGTGCCCCGCCACGGCGCATAGGTCCAGCCTCCGATTCCCACGCGCACCCGTG
>JBAZPE010000364.1:0-3655 GCA_041648375.1 Burkholderiaceae bacterium
AGTATCTGGCCGACAAAGTGGCGCGTGAGCTGCGGCTGGGCGAAATCGACGTGGTCATGCCGATCCCCGACTCATCGCGTCCGGCAGCCATGCAACTGGCAGCCAGGCTGAATCTCGACTACCGTGAGGGGCTGATCAAGAACCGCTATGTGGGGCGCACGTTCATCATGCCGGGTCAGGCCGTGCGCCGTAAATCGGTGCGCCAGAAGCTCAACGCCATATCGCGCGAGTTCGAGGGCAAGAACGTGCTGCTGGTCGACGATTCTATCGTTCGCGGCACAACCAGCCGTGAAATCGTGGACATGGCACGCGCGGCGGGTGCGAACAAGGTGTTCTTCGCCTCTGCGGCGCCACCGGTTCGGTTCCCCAACGTGTACGGGATTGATATGCCGACCCAGAGCGAACTGATTGCTACCGGGCGCACCGACGAGCAAATCGCGCAGACCATTGGTGCCGATGCGCTCGTCTATCAGGACCTGGCGGACATGCAGCAGTCTGTGCGTGACCTCAACCCGTCTATCAAGCGTTTCGAGGCGTCCTGCTTCGATGGCGATTATGTGACGGGCGACATCACCGCCGAGTACCTGGCCCGCCTGGGTCAATCACGTGAAGAGGTGTCGGAAGATGACACTCCGAACGGCATCCAGTTCAACATGGGCTACGCAGCCAACGACGCCTGATCGCGGTTTGCGGTCACGGTTCGAAGAAAAGCGGGTCGCTCACTGAGCTGACCCGCTTTTTTCATGCCGATCAATCACTGATCGTGCTTGTCGGTGGTGTCGCACTCAGCGCCTGCCTGGATGTCAGGTTACGTCTACGCAGATATCAAAGCGACGCGGATGCGAGTATCACGGCAACGCTGGTGCAAGTGTCACGGCAACGCTGCTGCAAATACAACGGCAACGCTGGTGCAGATCATGCTTTGCGGCGTAGTGCGACCACGCCGAGCACGGCGAGGATGGCGAAAAGCGCCAGGCTCCACAGCGCGTATTCCACACCGAAGACTGCGACTTTTGCATCCATGCATGTGGCGAAAATGCCGAATAGCGATGGAAAGTTACCGTCCAATCCACTCTTGACCATGAACTGGTCGGCAAACGTCTGGTCGCACGATTCCATCTCGGCAGCGACCGAAAACTGATACCAGGCGGCGAGCATGCCACCCAAGGCAATCGGAGTCGACAGGGCTGCGCAGACACGTGACAGCGCGCCAGCCCCAAACAGGCCGATCAACGCCACCGTGCCCAGCACCAGGTAGATCAGCCGTTGGAAGACGCACCACGCGCAAGGGGGCATGTCATACACATATTGCGACACCAGGGCGATGCCGACGGCGCCAAAGCTCATGACGGCAATCAGCGCCAGAATGTGTTTTCGGGATAAAGCGTTCATGTCGTGCCTTTTGCGGTCTGGCGAGCATCATCGCTGGCCAGGGTGTCGAGAATATCCCTTTCGAACTGCATTTGCGTGCGGGGTCGCGAAAGCGCTTCACCATCAATGATGAAAACGTCCTCCACGCGGTCGCCAAGCGTCAGAATTTTTGCCATGCGCACGTTCAAACCATGATCGCCCATTGCGCGCGCCAGCGCATGAAGCAGGCCGGGGCGATCCGTTGCCACCAGCGACAACCGCCACGATTTGCTGCCTTCATCCGGCTCCAGCGTGAGTTGAGGGCGCACCGGGAAAAGCTTGGACCTGCGTGATTGCCGGTTTCTGCCCGCATAGCCCCCGAGGTTGCGCGCGGGTGTCTGTGCGCCGGACTTCAGGCGCTCGGCCAGTTCGTGCTCGACCAGTGTCGCCTGTGAACGCAGATCGGTGGCACCGTCAGGCAACAGTACGATAAAACTGTCCAGCGCCCAACCGTGACGGGTGGTGTGAATGCGCGCATCCTGCACGCTCAATCCCTTGGCCTGGAAAAAACCGCAGATCGACATGAACAGCTCCGGCACATCACGGGTGTAGACCATGATCTGCAGGCCTTCGCCCTGTTCGGTGGGACGTGCCTTGACGACCGCATGTTCAGGTGCCAACTGGTAGTAAAGGTGGCGCGTGTGCCAGGCAATATCGGAACTGTCGTGGCGCAGAAAATAGGCCACGTCCAATTGTTTCCAGAAGGCTTCCCTGGATTCGTCACGCAGTCCGGCCAGGCGCGTCAACCGAATGGCGTCCTTCTTGCGCGCGTTGAGCACCGTACTCGCATCGGGGCGCTCGCCACCCAATGCCGAGAGGGTGAGCCGATAGAGATCTTCGAGCAGTTTGCCTTTCCAGGCATTCCACACCTTGGGGCTGGTGCCGCGAATGTCGGCGATGGTCAGCAGGTAGAGCGCGGTGAGGTGCCGCTCGTCCCCGACAATGCGGGCGAACTCGGCAATCACATCGGGATTGGACAGATCTTTCTTCTGTGCGACCGACGACATGGCCAGATGGCTGCGCACCAGAAATTCCACTAGTTCTGCGTCGGCGGGTTCCATGCCGTGTTCGAACGCAAACCGCTTGACATCGCGCGCACCCAGCTCGGAGTGATCGCCGCCACGGCCCTTGGCAATATCGTGGAACAAGGCCGCAACATAAAGCAACCAGTGACGATCGAATTCGGCAGTGAGTTGGCTGGCCAGCGGGTCTTCCTGTGCATGTTCCGGCATGGAAAACCGGCGCAGATTGCGGATCACGGCGAGCGTGTGCTGGTCGACGGTGTAGACGTGAAACAGGTCGTGCTGCATCTGCCCCACAATCTTGCGAAACACCGGCAAGTACCTGGGCAGGATGTTGAGCATGGTCATGCGCCGAAGCTCGTGCACGATGCCACGCGGTTGTTGCAGGATCTGCAGAAACAGTTTGCGGTTGACCGGGTTGCGGCGAAATTGTGCGTCGATGCTGTCGCGCGCATGCCAGATTGCACGCTGCAAGCGCGCGGTCATGCCGCTGAGCTCCACATGCTGCTGCATGGTCAGGAAGGCGCGCAGAATGAGGGTGGGATTGCGCTCGAAGGCGTCATCCAGAATGATGTCCAGCTTGCCGTTGGCATCGCAGAAGTCCTCGTCGATCGGGCGTATGCGCTCGACGCTGGGCGGAAACAGTCGTTCTTCGATGTTCTGCACCAGGATGGTGTTCAGTTGCGTCACCAGGCGTGCCGCCCAGTAGTAGCGCTGCATCAGGATTTCGCTTGCCCGGCGTGTGCCCGATGGTTGCAGGGCATAGACCTCGGCCAGACCCGGTTGCAGATCGAACAGCACGCGATCTTCCCGCCGTTTGGCCAGCAGATGCAGCTCGATGCGCAATCGCTTGAACGCCTGTTCCGCGCGGCGCAGATCGCGCGCCTCGGTGTCAGTCAGCAATCCGGCCTGCGCAATGGTGCGCCAGGAACTGCCCAAGCCGGCCGCCCGGGCCATCCACATGATGACTTGCAAATCGCGCAAGCCACCAGGCGACTCCTTGCAGTTCGGCTCCAGGGAGTAGGGCGTGTGCTGATAGCGGGCGTGACGCTGCTGCATTTCCATGCGCTTGGCTTCAAAGAAAAGCCCAGGATCCAGGCGCGCCCGCATGGCCGCCTCGAAGTTGCGCATCAGGACTCGACTACCCGCCAACCAGCGCGACTCCAGCAACGCGGTTTCGACCGTGATGTCGGCATCAGCCTCGGTTTCGCACTGGCTGATCG
>JBAZPE010000365.1:0-3644 GCA_041648375.1 Burkholderiaceae bacterium
CACGTCTCGGCTATCCGTTTGATCGCCAAGATGCCGACGCTGGTCGCCATGGCGTACAAATACTCGCAGGGTCAGCCCATCATCTACCCGCAGAACAATTTGTCCTACACGGGCAATTTCCTGCGCATGATGTTTGCCACGCCTTGCGAGGAGTACAAGGTCAATCCGGTGGTCGAGCGTGCGTTGGATCGCATCTTCATTCTGCACGCCGATCACGAGCAGAATGCGTCCACCTCGACGGTTCGCCTGTGCGGCTCGTCGGGTACCAATCCGTTTGCCGCCATCGCAGCGGGCGTAGCCTGCCTGTGGGGTCCCGCTCACGGTGGCGCCAACGAAGCCTGCCTGCAGATGCTGGAAGAGCTTCAGGCCAATGGTGGCGTCGAGAAGGTCGGCGAGTTCATGGAGAAGGTCAAGGACAAGTCGTCGGGCGTGCGCCTGATGGGCTTTGGCCACCGCGTCTACAAGAACTACGATCCTCGTGCCAAGCTGATGCAGGAAACGTGCAAGGAAGTTCTGGAGGCCTTGGGTCTGCAGGAAGATCCTTTGTTCAAGCTCGCCATGGAACTGGAACGCATCGCGTTGTCCGATCCTTATTTCGTGGAACGCAAGCTGTATCCGAACGTCGACTTCTACTCGGGCATCGTGCAACGTGCCATCGGCATCCCCACGTCGCTGTTCACCGCGATTTTCGCGTTGGCCCGCACCGTAGGCTGGATCGCCCAGTGGAACGAAATGCTGTCCGACCCCGATTACAAGATCGGTCGTCCGCGTCAGTTGTTCACCGGCGAACAAACGCGTGAAGTGCCTCCGCGCGACAAGCGTTAAGGCATCTCGCCGGTCCGGTTCAGGCTGCACCCCACCCTGAACCTGCCTTGCAGGCCCTCAAAAGCCCCCCGTCTGACGGGGGCTTTTTGTTGCGCCGCAAGACTGCTCGGGTCCGTTTGCCATTGAAATTCAGGGAGTTGCCCTCATCTTGACTTCATCCGCCGGTCTGATCCGGCCCTCATCTGATCAAGACGACTATGCGATTCGACAAACTGACGACCAAGTTCCAGCAGGCGCTGGGGGACGCCCAAAGTGCGGCTGCCCGGCAAGACCACCCCTATATCGAGCCCGTCCATGTGCTGGCCGCGCTGTTGGCCGATGCCGATAGCGGTGCAGGCAGCCTGCTGGCGCGCGCCGGCGTGGCCGTGAACCGGCTTCAACCCGCGTTGGCGACCGCCATTCAGGCATTGCCGCAGGTGCAGAACGGCGACGGCAACATTCAGATCAGTCGCGACCTGCAGTCGGTGTTGACCCGTACCGACAAGGAAGCTGCCAAGCGGGGCGACACCTATATTGCCAGCGAACTGTTCCTGCTGGCCCTGGCTGACGACAAAGGCGAGGCCGGCCGCATCCTGCGCGATGCCGGTCTGCAGAAAAAAGCGCTGGAGACCGCTGTCGATGCCGTGCGCGGTGGCGAGAACGTGACCGGGGCCGAAGGCGAGTCCAATCGCGAGGCGCTGGCCAAATATACGGTCGACATGACCGCGCTGGCGCGTGAGGGCAAGCTCGATCCCGTTATCGGACGCGACGATGAAATCCGCCGCACCATGCAGATCCTGCAGCGGCGCACCAAGAACAATCCGGTCCTGATCGGTGAGCCTGGCGTGGGCAAGACCGCCATTGTCGAGGGCCTGGCCCAGCGCATCATCAATGACGAAGTGCCCGAATCCCTGCGCGGCAAGCGTCTGCTGTCCCTGGACATGGCAGCGTTGCTTGCGGGCGCGAAGTTCCGTGGAGAATTCGAAGAGCGGCTGAAGTCGGTCCTCAAGGAGCTTGCTCAAGACGACGGCAGCAGCATTATCTTCATCGACGAGCTGCATACGATGGTGGGTGCTGGCAAGGCCGAAGGCGCTATGGATGCCGGCAACATGCTCAAGCCGGCGCTAGCCCGTGGCGAACTGCATTGCATCGGTGCAACCACGCTGGACGAATACCGCAAGTATGTCGAAAAAGATGCGGCGCTGGAGCGTCGCTTCCAGAAAGTCCTGGTGGGCGAGCCCGATGTCGAGTCGACCATTGCCATTCTGCGTGGCTTGCAGGAGCGCTACGAACTGCACCATGGCGTGGCCATTACCGATCCAGCCATCGTGGCGGCGGCTGAGCTCTCGAATCGCTACATCACCGATCGGTTTTTGCCCGACAAGGCAATCGATCTGATCGATGAGGCGGCTGCGCGCATTCGCATGGAAATCGACTCCAAGCCCGAGGTCATGGATCGGCTCGATCGCCGCATCATTCAGTTGAAGATCGAGCGTGAAGCGGTCAAGCGTGAAACCGATGACAGCTCCAAGCGCCGTCTGTCGGTGATCGAGGAAGAGCTCGAAAAGCTGCAGCGCGAGTACAACGACTTCGAGGAAATCTGGAAGTCCGAGAAGGCCGCGGTGCAGGGCACGCAGTCGATCAAGGAAGAGATCGAGCGCGCACGCGCCGAGATGGCTGAATTGCAGCGCAAAGGCCAATACGACAAGCTGGCCGAATTGCAGTACGGCACCTTGCCGGATCTGGAGGCTCGCCTGGCGGCTGCCGAGAAGCTGTCGCACGATGATGCGTCAGCCGGTACGCAGGCCAAGCCACGGCTGTTGCGCACTGAGGTCGGTGCAGAGGAAATCGCAGAGGTCGTTTCTCGCGCGACAGGTATTCCCGTGTCCAAGATGTTGCAGGGCGAGCGTGACAAGCTGCTTAGCATGGAAGACGCTTTGCACAAGCGTGTGGTGGGTCAGGATGAGGCCGTCAGCCTGGTGGCCGATGCCATCCGACGCTCGCGCTCCGGCCTGGCCGATCCGCAGCGTCCCAATGGCTCGTTCCTGTTCCTGGGCCCCACGGGCGTGGGCAAGACCGAACTGACGCGGGCTCTGGCAGAGTTTCTGTTCGATTCTTCCGAACATCTGGTGCGCATCGACATGAGCGAATTCATGGAGAAGCACTCGGTGGCGCGCTTGATCGGAGCGCCGCCGGGATATGTCGGCTACGAAGAGGGCGGTTATCTGACCGAGGCGGTACGCCGCAAGCCGTACAGCGTGATCCTGCTCGATGAAGTCGAAAAGGCACATCCCGATGTGTTCAACGTTCTGCTTCAGGTGCTGGACGATGGCCGACTGACCGATGGCCAGGGCCGAACCGTGGATTTCCGCAACACGGTGATCGTCATGACCTCCAATCTGGGCTCGCAGCACATCCAGAACATGGCGGGCGAGCCCTACGATTCGATCAAGGCCGTGGTGTGGGAAGAGTTGAAGAACAGCTTCCGGCCCGAGTTCCTGAATCGGATCGACGAGGTGGTGGTGTTCCATGCGCTGGATGCACGGCACATCGAGTCGATCGCCAGTATCCAGCTCGAGCATCTGCGCAAGCGGCTGGCAGCGCAGGAGATCCTGCTGGATGTCAGCGATGCTGCCCTGGCCGAGATTGCACGCAGCGGTTTCGATCCGGTGTATGGCGCTCGCCCCCTGAAGCGCGCAATTCAGCAGAAGATCGAAAACCCGGTGGCCAAACTGTTGCTGCAGGGCAAGTTCGGTCCCAACGACGTCGTGCCGGTCGATTTCAAGGAAGGTGCGTTCTCGTTTGATCGCACGTTGCAGTGATCACCGGCATGGCGATGG
>JBAZPE010000366.1:0-3637 GCA_041648375.1 Burkholderiaceae bacterium
AGCTGCTGGCGCATGAGTTCGGCGTGAAGACCTATTCGCTGGTTTTGTCCGCGGGCGATCTGTACGTGTTTCATGCCACCACCCATGTGTCGCTGCGTCAGGCGATCACCGATGTGTCGCCCGAGCGCATGCGTGCCGTGCTGCGCCTGGCAGGCGCCTTCGCCAAGGCTTTGGGCAAGGATGATCCGATTGCGGTGGCCGGCCTGAACCCTCATGCGGGCGAGAACGGCATCTTCGGTCGTGAAGACCTGGATGTGCTGGTGCCCGCCATCGCGCAAGCCAACGCAGCCGGTATTCGTGCGGTCGGTCCGATTCCGGCCGATGCGCTGTTTCCGCAAGCCTTCAAGGGCAAATGGAAGTTCGTCATCGCCTGCTACCACGATCAGGGTCATGCCCCGTTCAAGTCGGTGTATGGCGATGATGGCGTGAACATCACGATCGGCTTGCCAGTGGTACGCGTCTCGGTGGATCATGGCACCGCATTCGATATCGCAGGCCAGGGTATCGCGCGCGAAGACAGCCTGGTGCTGGCGGCGGAAACCGCTGCCAACCTGGCGCCCGGATGGAACCACGTCTGGGAGACGGCGAAAGCCACGACCGGAGATTGAGGATTGACGCCTTTTGCGATTGACCGTGATGGAGACGTGCCCCTGCATGCGCAGATCGCACAGTGGCTGCGTAACGATATCCGCGATCGCGGGCTTGATCCTGGCACCGTGCTGCCCAGCGAAGCGCAATTGGGCGAGCGCTTCGGGGTAGCACGAAGTGTGGTGCGCCAGGCGCTGGCCAATCTGGTCAACGAAGGCGCAATCCTTCGGCATCCGGGTAGGGCGCCCACCGTGGCGCCTGCGCGGGAACATCACCGGCTGGTGCAGCGCTCCACCGGCATGTTCGATCAGTTCGCCAAAACGGGCGTGAAACTGCGCACGCGAGTGCTTGCACTGGGCCCAGAGAAGGCACCTGCTACCGTCGCCGCTTTTTTTGGCAGCAACGACTTGATATTGCTTGAACGCGTGCGTTATGTGGATGATGCACCGCTCGCGCTGGTGCACACGTGGCTGCCCGCGAACCTGGGTGCTTTGCTGGACGTGGCGGATCTGACGGATGCGTCGCTGCACGGCCTATTGCAAAGCCGCGCCCATGTGCGACCCGGCAAGGGTCGCAACCATATCAAGGCGGTCGCGGCAACGGCGGCACATGCTGCGCAACTGGGTGTGGCACCCGGCAGCCCACTGCTGCTGCTCGAAGGGCTGGGGCGTGACCAGGACGACCGCCCCATGGAGTACTTCTTCACCTGGCACCGTTCCGAACATCTGGTGTTCGATGTGGACGTGACCGACGACGACGAGAAGATCAGTCGCCGGCTGGCCACGAGCGCTGGCGCTGGCGAAGCGGATATCGCAGGCGCTGAGTTTGGCGAAACGCGTGCTGCCACCACCGACTTCGACCGAACTGGTGTTTCCAGCACGAGCCACGTTCAAACGGCAACCTCCAGCGCTCAAAGCCGTCTTGCGGGGACGCGCAAAACAGCGACCGGAAATGGACTGCATCAAGCCACGTCCCAGGACGCCGCACTGGCCCGCGCCGAATCATTGCTTGCGCAACTTGCAGCCGAACTGGCAACATTGAAAGCTTCCAAAGCCTAGCCTCCCACAGGACATCACCGCCATGGCTGCCAGACCCCTGTTGATCATTCAAATGGGCGTGCCGCCCGACGACATCATTGCGCGCTTCGGCGAGCAGGGGCGATGGATGCAGGATGCGATGGGTGAACAGACGGCAGCAGCGCCTATGCAAGCAGGTGCTGCGATACAGGACGGCGCGCAGATGCAGGCGGGCTCGCCTATACATGCTAATGCGCAGATACAAGTGGTTCGGCCCTCGCTTGGCGAAACGCTGCCTGCTCCCCACGCGGTGGCGGGTGCCATCATCACCGGCTCGTGGAACATGGTCACCGACCGCGAAGACTGGAGTGAGCTGACAGCGGCGTGGGTCCGCGAGGCGTTCGCCGGCGACGTGCCGCTTCTGGGCATCTGCTACGGCCACCAACTCATGGCCCATGCGTTGGGCGGTGTGGTGGATTACCACCCGCAGGGCCGTGAGCTGGGTTGCTATGGCGTGCGCACGTTGGCCGATCTGACCGACGATCCCTTGCTTCATGACCTGCCTGACGCGTTCGATGCGTTGCTCTCTCATGAGCAATCCGTCATTGAGGTGCCTGAAGGAGCGCGCGTGCTGGCACGATCGGCGCACGACCCGCATCAGATCCTGCGCTACAGCGCCCACGCGCTGTCGGTGCAGTTTCATCCCGAGTTCTCGCCTGCACTGATGCAGGCCTGCATCACCCGTCGTCGCGCGCAATTGCTGGGCGAGGGTGTAGATATGGATGCAATGTTGTCGAACATCCGCGAGACCCGGCACGCGCGGCGCATTCTGACGCGCTTTGTCGAGCAGGTGCTGGCGGAAGTGGATGCTTTATCAGCGCAGTTCTGAAGCTTGTGGTATGCTTGCGATCCTTCTGAAGCGGCATGGCTGACTTGTCATCCAATCGAAGCAGAAGGATTTCGGGACGTAGCGCAGCCTGGTAGCGCATCTGCTTTGGGAGCAGAGGGTCGTGAGTTCGAATCCCACCGTCCCGACCAACAAAAAAAGCCGTCAGTGATCGATCACTGACGGCTTTTTCCATTTGAAGACCAAGGCTTGGCCTCTGGATGCGGTACTTCGTGCGCAGCGCTGCGTTAACACCCGTCATCCACCCATCAAGAGCGTTTTATAAAAGCCTGCATTCCGTGTGCGGCATACGCTGAACATCACCTCACCGTGATCGTTCAACTCTCACACACACTGCAAGATGAAAACACTCTCTCTTTGCCTGCTGGTCATCGCGCTAGCCGGATGCTCCACGAAAAACTATGGGCGGCAGGGCGCTGTCTCGGACTACGAGCGGCAAACCCTGACGTGCCGCGAAATCGAAATCGAGACTGCAAAGGTGCATGGCTACCTGGCGCAGATTGGCAAGGAAAGCGAATTCGACGGTCGATCGGTGCTGTCGTTTCTGGGCGACTTCGGGATTGGCAATACGATGGAGAAGAACGCAGCCATGGAGGCGGCCAACAAACGTCTGTCTCAACTTCAGGCCATTAGCACTGCCAGGCGCTGTGGTTCGGAGACGATGGATCGTTCCATGATGCCAGCGCCCTGAAGTCGCTAGGCTTTGTGCTGTGCAACCGCACGCCAGGACCAGTGTCCTGGCGTTTATTTTTTGTTCCTGGTCAGTGCGTGCGTCAACCGCGAAAGCCAATCCAGCATGTCGCTTTTGTCAAAACCTCGTATCAGTACGGCTGGTTACACCGGTGCCATCCGCATTAATCGCTCCAGGTACTGCCGCTCCTGACGCAGCATCGCCAGTACGTCGCTTTCAACGCGCTCCAGCGGGAATTCATTCATATCCACCGACATGCCCAGCGATAGCGCGCGGGTGTCGCTGATGTTCATGGAAATCGCGATAGTGATGTGGCGTTGCGCCGGGTAGTGTGCCAGGCGCCATTCGTCAGCAGGCGCATCAAGCGCTTGATATAGCGCAGTGGTTTGGGGCAGGGCGCTGCCCACCCGCAGATTCACGATCAGCAATTTGCGG
>JBAZPE010000367.1:0-3629 GCA_041648375.1 Burkholderiaceae bacterium
TCGAACTTCTGATGCCGGTGGTGCAACCCGCCGAGCTCTGGGAGGAATCCGGGCGCTGGGAGAAATACGGCCAGGAGTTGCTGCGCATCAAGGATCGCCACGGGCGCGACTTCGTGCTGCAGCCCACTTCCGAGGAAGTGATCACCGATATCGCACGCAACGAGATTCATAGCTGGCGCCAGCTGCCAGTGAACTTCTTCCACATCCAGACGAAATTTCGGGATGAACGCCGCCCGCGCTTCGGCCTGATGCGTGGTCGTGAGTTCACCATGAAGGACGCCTACTCGTTCGACAGGGACGAGTCTGCTGCCCAGGCGAGTTACGAGAACATGTATGACGCCTACATGCGCATTTTCAAGCGCCTGGGCCTGGAGTTCCGTGCGGTTGCGGCAGACACCGGTTCGATCGGTGGCGACCGCAGCCACGAATTCCAGGTGGTGGCCGATACGGGTGAGGATCTGATCGTCTACAACCCGCGCACGCAATACGCGGCCAATATGGAGCTGGCCGAAGCGCCCTGCCTGCTGGCCGAGCGCGCCGCCCCCAGCCTGCCCCTGACGGACACCCCCACGCCCGGCGCGGCCAAGTGCGCGGATGTGGCGGCCATGCTGGGCGTGCCGCTGTCCAGCACGGTCAAGTCCATCGTGTTGGCCACGGAACCCGAAAAAGGCCCGGTGAAGATCTGGCTGCTGCTGCTGCGCGGCGATCACGAGCTCAATGAGATCAAGGCCTCCAAGATCGAGGGGCTGAAAAACGGCTTCCGTTTTGCAACGGAACGTGAAATCGAGGAGACCTTCGGTTGCCTGCCGGGCTATCTCGGACCCATCAATACGCGCGCGCCGGTCACCGTTGTGGCTGATCTGACGGTGGCCAATATGGCTGATTTCATTTGTGGCGCCAACCACGTGGATGCCCATTTCACTGGCGTGAACTGGGGTCGCGACGTCGCCGAACCGCATCAGGTGGCAGACCTTCGCAATGTGGTCGAGGGTGACCGCGCGCCGGACGACGATGGTCCGATCGCGATCCAGCGCGGGATCGAGGTGGGCCATGTGTTTTTCCTGGGCACCAAGTATTCGGAAGCCCTGAAAGCGACCTATCTGGATGAGACCGGCAAACCCGCGCTGCTGCAGATGGGCTGCTACGGCATCGGTGTCACCCGGATCGTAGGTGCGGCCATTGAACAGAACCACGATGGAAAGGGTATTATCTGGCCGCGCGCCATATCCCCCTTCGAAGTGGTGATTTGTTGCGTCGGCTGGGGAAAAAGTGAAACCGTCCGTGACACGGCCAACGCCCTCTATGAATCGCTCAAAGCACGTGGTGTAGACGTCATTATCGATGACCGTGATGCCCGTCCAGGGGTGATGTTCGCTGAATGGGAGCTCATTGGGGTCCCCTTGCGCGTAACAGTTGGAGAGCGTGGCTTGAAAGAGGGTGTGGTGGAATTGCAAACCCGTCGTGCCACGGAAGCCACCAAACTTCCCGCAGATGCCGTTCTCGAACACGTTTTAGACCAGTTGGAATCGATTTGACCCTGCTTTCTCCCGACATGGATGCTGCTTCGGCAGTTGCGACCGCACGTGGGCCGATGCCCGCGCGCGAGTTCGCCGTGCGGGTGTACTACGAGGATACCGACGCCGGTGGCGTCGTTTTCTACGCGAACTATTTGAAATTCTTCGAACGTGCGCGTACGGAATGGCTCCGCGATCTGGGCGTGGCCCAGTCGGACATGGCTCGCGCCTTGGGGCGTATCTTCGTGGTGCATAGTCTGGACATGCAATACTTGCGTCCCGCCCGACTTGACGATCTGTTGACCATTGCGTCGCAGGTCACCAAGGTCGGTCGCGCATCGATCACATTCAAACAGTCGGCCTATCGGGCCGGGGAACTGCTGGCGCAAGGCAGCATCCAAGTCTGTTCGGTCGATGCCATGTCGTTCAAACCCGCGGAACTCCCTCTAGAGATCCGCTCCAAGCTGACACCCACCCAGGAATAAACATGCAAGTCACCAACGACATGTCGTTGTACTCGTTGATTTCACAGGCCAGTCTGCCTGTGCAGCTGATCATGCTGCTGCTATTGGGCATTTCGATATTGTCCTGGACATACATTTTCAGCAAACGATTCGCGCTGAAAAAAGCCAATGCGCAGACCCGGCGGTTTGAAGACGATTTCTGGTCAGGCGGCGACCTGGCCATGCTTCAACAGGCCGTTGCCAGCCGTCGTGCCGAGCAAGGGGCATTGGCTCGGATTTTCGATTCCGGCATGACCGAATTCATGAAAGCCAGACGCTCTGCCCCCACGGGCGACGTGAATGCCGTGCTCGATGGCCCCCGTCGTGCCATGCGCGCGGCCTATCAGCGCGAGATGGACGGACTGGAATCCAATCTGGCGTTCCTGGCATCGGCAGGCTCGGTCAGCCCCTACATCGGGCTGCTTGGCACGGTCTGGGGCATCATGCACGCCTTCATGGGCTTGTCGAACATGCAATCGGCCACGCTGGCCGCTGTGGCACCCGGTATTGCCGAGGCGCTGATCGCCACGGCGATTGGTCTGTTTGCGGCTATCCCTGCAGTGGTGGCTTATAACCGCTTCACCAATGATCTGGACCGTCTGGCGATCCGCTTTGACAGCTTCGTCGACGAGTTCCTGAACATTCTCCAACGGCAGGTGCGCTAATGCCCTCGGTTCGTTCTGGCGGCCGACACGGCCGTCGCATGAAAGCCGATATCAACGTCGTGCCCTACATCGATGTGATGTTGGTCCTGTTGATCATTTTCATGGTCACCGCGCCGCTGATCACCCCCGGGCTGATCGAACTGCCCTCGGTGGGACAGGCGGCTGAGGTTCCCTCCAAGCCCCTGGAAGTACAGGTTTCAGCAGATGGGACGATTGCGTTGCGCATGCGTGAGCCAGGTGCGACGCCCCAGAATATCGGTCGTGCGGCGCTGGTCTCCGAAGTGCAGTCCCGGATCACTGCGACCACACCGGTCGTCATTGCAGCCGATGGCAAGGTGCCCTATGAGTCGGTCGTTAGCGTGATGGACGAGTTGCGTGCCAGCGGCATCACGCGCCTGGGGCTGTTGGTCGACCAGGGGGGCTCGGGCAACAAGCCGGCAACCACCCGCAACGCCACGCCACAACAGACACCAGCTGGGCGAACGACTCGCTGAGCGTGCCCCCAGCAGATGGCAATCCCGAACCGACGGTTCGACGTTTCTTGAAGATAGATGACGCCTCCCTCTCGTGATCCGAACAGCTTGCCGCCCGATAGGCCGGAAGCGCAGGACAACCGCAAGGCCTTCGGTCTTGCGGTAGGCGCGCACGTATTGTTGGTGCTTGTGCTCGTGCTTGGCCTGGACTGGCACACCGAAAATCCGGGGCCCGTACAGGTCGAGTTGTGGACCGATGGTGTGTCGCCCGATGCGCGCCCGCCTGAGCCCGAAGTCGATCCGACGCCCGCGCCTGCGCCACAGCCTGCACCCACGCCCCCGCCTGCGCCCCCACAGCCGGCTCCCACGCCTGCCCCACCGCCAGAACCGCCCAAGCCGGCGGTTCAGCCTAAAGAGCAGCCTGATCCCGAGATCGCGCTCGAAGATCAACGCAAGAAACGCGAGAAAGAAGAA
>JBAZPE010000368.1:0-3610 GCA_041648375.1 Burkholderiaceae bacterium
CGGGAAACCGGATTGCCCGGGAAACAGCTGATCTTGCATGCTTTGCGTGGGCTGGCGACGGCGAGCGCGGCGGTGTCTGAAGCAGAGAACCTGCCGCTATACCGATGGCCTGAAAAAATACAGACGTCAAGTCGATTCGACCCGCTGATATGCGACACGATCAGCCATCTTGCCCATTCAGGGCTGAATCGATAACCGACGGTGGGCGTCCACGTCGTTGCAGGTGTGCGTGCGTGGGCCAAATTCAAACCCGACGCTGGCACCGCGATCTCAGATCATCGTGCGCATCTGCACAATTCGTTCGGGGGTGCGCCCGCACTTCCTGCCCGGATACTCAACGATGGGTTCACCTTGGGGTGACGCGCAAGGCTACTCAAATTTTATGCCGGCCTTGCTGACGACATCGCCCCAGCGTTTGGTTTCTGATTGAACGAAGGTTCCAAATTCGGCTGGCGTGGAGCCGGTTGGCATGTAACCCAGTGGTTCAACCACCCTGGTGAATTCGACATCCTTCAGGGTCGAATTGATTTCAGTGTTCAGTTTGTCGACGACGGCTGCGGGCGTGTTAGCGGGGGCCAGCAAGCCATACCAGCCATAGACTTCGAACCCTTTGAGTGTTTCTGCGATGGCAGGCACCTCGGGCATCAGCGGCAGGCGTTCCAGGCTGGTGACCCCGATAATGTTCAGTCGGCCACTGCGCGCCATCGCCAGGGAATCAGGGCCCGCAAATACCGTTGGAATTTCTCCCCCGATTGCCGCAGTCACCGAGGGACCGCCACCTTTGTAGGGCACATGCATCATTTTCACGCCAGCGGTGCTGGCAAATAGCTCTCCGGCCAGATGGCTGGTGTTGCCGCTGCCTGCAGAACCATAACTGAGTTGACCGGGATTCTTTTTCGCGTAGTCGATTAGTTCCGGAACGGTCTTGGGCTCGAACTTGGTGTTGCCATACAACACGAGGGGAAGTCTGGCGACCATCGAGACTGGCGTGAAATCCTTGGCTGAATCGTATGGGAGGTTTTTGTAGAGGCTGGGATTGATGGCGTGAGCGGCCAGCACCATGACCAGCGTATAACCGTCGGGATTGGCCTTTGCCACATACTGCGTCGCGATTGCGCCGCCAGCGCCCGCTTTGTAATCCAGAATGACAGGGACGCCCAGGCGCTTGGCCAGCACCACGGATAATGGGCGCGCAACCGAGTCCGCGGTTCCTCCTGGCGGGTAGGGGATCACCATGGTGATGGGCCGGCTGGGAAAGCCGTCTGCCAGGGCAGAAAGCGAGGTCAGGGCCAGGCCTGCTGCCAGTAAAGCGCTGCGAATGTTGCGCGTCATATGTCTGTCTCCGTTGTTTTTGTTCAAGCCGGTCGGTCGTGTCAGTTCGACACATGGGCTGCAAGCGCACGCGCATGCCGCAAGGACCTGGCAAAATGTACGTACAAATTATATGTACAAACATAATGGTCGGGCAATCGTTCGGACTTGGGGTTTCCCCGCAAGGGGAAGTTAAGTGTCCTTGATGCTCTGACGCTTGAGCACGGTCGTGTATGCCGAACGCTCGCCAGGGTGGATGCTGAACGCCACCTGAAAGAGTTCGCGGGCTTGGTCGAAATATTGACGGGCGAATTCAAGTGCATGCGCATCGGGCGCAACGCCAAGCTGGGCTGCCAGCGCGGCAGGAACGCCAATGGCACGCACTGTCTGGTGCACCTCATTGAGCACGCGGCCCGTGGCTTCGTGGATCAGATCGGAAATCAGACGCTGATCGGTTTTGAGTTTTTTGCGAATCAGGGCACCGTCTGCCCGTTTGACGTAAACCGTCCAAAGGGCCATCGGAACGTCGTTCGTACCAGGGGCAGATCGCGAGGCTTTGATCTCCATCCACTCCGTCCCGGGCTCACAACCCAGGCGTCGGGCCAGCGTATGATCTACCACGACGTTGCGAATGCCATGCACCGTGCGGGCAGAATTGGCCGAGTATTGGATCAGCTCGTCTACTGAGGAAATAGTGGGTTCGTATGTAGCCTGTACCGGGTGACTTGCCTCGACTCGAGTGCCAGCGCGTTTGCGGCGCGAGATCATGCCCAGGCCCTGAAGTTTTTCCAAGGCTACCCGCACAGTGCCACGACTGACCTGAAAGAGTTCGGCCAGATCGTTCTCCCCGGGCAACGTGCTGCCCACGGGCCATTTGCCGTCAGCGATCGCGCTGACCAGCGCGCGGGTGACAGCCGAATAACGTTGTTCCACTCGGATCGATCCTTTGCTGGGTGCAGATTACTAGCAGCGGTCTTTGCTTTTCATCAGCTGATGATGCGCCGCCACTTTGCGCTGCGCACGCTTCAAGGCGTTCCTTTCCCCCGCCTTGCGCGTTTCACCGCGATATGGGTTGATCATGACATTGTCCTGATCCGTCTTGCCATCATAATCTGCATCACAGCGATCAGCGTCAGGTCTCCCGTGCTCGGCGGTTAGCTGCGTGTACGCTTTGGTGCACGGCTGCGCGCGCTGACCCACGCACCCGGGCAGGTACCTGGCCAATGTGGCCTTGCACGCTAGCTGCCTAGCCTTACCCCTCACCACACCATAGGACCGCTGGTATCATTGTGCCGAACGGGCTGTCGTTCCAGAATGCCGCCTGCGCGCGGATTGCCTCGCAGCGCATTGAAACCCTAGCTTGAAAGGAGCCTACGTGATGACAACGCGAAAAAAACTACGTTCATTGATTGAAGCCCGCAATGGTGTTCTGGTGCCGGGCGCATTCAATGCGATGTCTGCAAAGATCATTGCCGATCTTGGTTTTCAGGCGATCTATGTGACGGGTGCCGGGGTGACCAATATGCATATGGGTCTGCCGGACCAGGGATTCATGGGGCTGCACGAAATCGCCGATCACACGGCGCGCATCCGGGATGCGGTTGATGTGCCGTTGCTTGTGGATGCCGATACGGGATTCGGCAATGCCTTGAACGTGCGTCATACCGTGCGTGTGCTCGAGCGCGCCGGAGCGGATTGCATTCAGCTGGAAGATCAGGTGGCGCCCAAGCGTTGCGGCCATTTTTCAGGCAAGGAAGTCATTTCGACCGAAGAGGCAGTCAGCAAGATCAAGGCAGCCGTGGATGCACGCACCGATCAGGATTTTCTGATCATGGCGCGCACGGATGCGGCGGCCACACTGGGCTTCGAGGCGGCGATCGAGCGGGCGCAGCGGTTTGCCGAGGCGGGTGCCGACATTCTGTTCGTTGAAGCCGTGACCCAGGCCGAGGAAGTGCGGGCACTGACCAAGCGGCTGGACAAGCCGCAACTGATGAACATGGTGATCGGCGGCCGCACGCCCATTTTCAACGCAGAGCAATTGGGCGAGATGGGCTTCAGCATCGTGCTGTATGCCAACGCAGCGCTGCAAGGCGCCGTCATGGGCATGCAAAAGACGTTGACGGTGTTGCGCGATCAGAAGGAAGTTCAGGAATCCAGTGGCCTGGTGGCGACATTCTCCGAGCGGCAGCGCCTGGTAGACAAGCCTCAGTGGGACGAGCTGGAGAAGCGTTACAGCTAACAGCGCCTGACGGGGCAACCGCATTTGTTGGCCCCTGAGACACTATCGCGATGCTTGGCG
>JBAZPE010000369.1:0-3603 GCA_041648375.1 Burkholderiaceae bacterium
GCTCAGCGTCGGTGGCGTGTCGGTGGGCGACAAGGACATCGTGAAGCCCGCGCTGCACGCACTGGGCGCGACACTCGATATGTGGCGGGTACGCATGAAACCGGGCAAGCCGGTGGCGCTGGCGCACTTGAATGGCGTGCCGGTGGTGGGTCTGCCGGGTAACCCGGTATCGGCCTATGCAGTGTTTACGCTGCTGGTCACGCCGCTGATCCGGCGCATGCAGGGCCGCACCGATATCTTTCCCTACGTCAGTCACGTCACGCTGCGTACCGATCAGCCCCGGCAGGATGCACGCGAGGAATTCCTGCGAGCACAACTGCACCTGGTCACCGGCAGCAATGCCGAGCTGATGCTCTTTGCCCGACAGGGGTCTGGGGTCGTGGGATCGCTGGCCTGGGCCAGCGGTCTGGCCCGCATTCCGGCCGGCACCACGGTCTATGACGGCGAGAAAGTCGCCTATTACGAGTTCTCGCGCTGGTTGAGCTAGGATGCGGCCCGCGGCTGGCGACCTTGCAGCTGCTGCTCGGCCTGCGCAAGGTCGCCGGGCGTGTTGATGTTCATGAAGGCATGACCGGGCGCGTCATCGAATGGCACCACAATCGCACCGACCTCGCGCTGCCACTGCCCGACCTTGCGTACACCACGCGCCAGCGCATCACCCAGGTCCTGCTGCAGATCACAGCGCACGATCATGCAGACCGGCTGACGAAACCCCTGGTGGCTTACCAGGGCCAGCGGCGCTTGAGCCTGACGGGCAGCGCCATGCAGGCGAGCCACCCAGGCGGGCGGCAGAAAAGGGCAATCGCAGGGCGCCACAGCGAGCCAGCGAGCACGGCTGGCGACCATGGCGGCCAGCACACCGGCCAATGGCCCCAGTCGTTCGTCAGCCGCATCGCACACCGGCGTGCCGATGCGCGCAAAACGCGCCGGTTCGTCGTGGGTGCTGATATATAGAGCATTGACCTGCGGCGCCAGATTACGGGTGACATGCTCGATCAGGGCCAGATTGCCTAGCGCCAGCCAGGCCTTTCCATCCGAGCCTGGGTCTGCCTGCATGCGCGATGCGTTTCCGCCTGCGAGCACGACCCCATCTATCTGGCCGTCGGCAGCGTCATCGGCATGGACATCTGTCCCGTTCATCCGCCGATATAACTCATCTCGATACGGCGCTCGGTGGGCGAACCGTCGCCAGGCCGGCCACGCTGCTCGGAATAGTTGTCGCGCCGCCCGCCCCAGATACCGGCCAGCTGGCGTTCGAATATTGCATCGTCATTCGGATGATCACGCAGCGCCGCGCGCAGATCGTGCCCACGCGAGGCGAACAGACAGGTGAAAAGCTGCCCTTCGGGTGAGAGTCGTGCACGGGTACAGCCGCCGCAAAATGCATGCGACACGCTGGAAATCACACCGATCTCGCCCGCGCCATCCGCGTAGCGCCAGCGCTCGGCCACCCGGCCCATCAAGGGGTCGGCCACCGCTGTGAGCGCAAAGGCGGCCGAAATCGCATCGACCACCTCGTGGCTGGGCACGACTTCCTGCATGTTCCAGCCATTGGTCGTGCCCACATCCATGTATTCGATGAAGCGCAGAATGTGGCCGGAATGACGAAACCGCTGCGCCATCGGCAAGATCTGATCGTCGTTGGCGCCGCGCCTGACCACCATATTCACCTTCACCGGGCCCAGCCCGGCCGCTGCTGCAGCGTCTATGCCTTTGAGCACATCGTCCGGCGTGTAGGGGCTATCGCTCATCATCGCGAAGCGCACCGGGTCAAGCGCATCCATGCTGACAGTGACCCGGGTCAGACCCGCATCCGCCAGCGCCTGGGCTTTGCGCGCCAGCAGGCTGGCATTGGTCGTGAGCGTGAGTTCCAGCGGGCGACCCGCAGGCGTGCGGATCTCGGCCAGCATGGCGACCAGCCGATCGAGGTCCTTGCGCAGCAAAGGCTCGCCGCCCGTGAGGCGAATTTTCTCGGTACCCAGCCGGGCAAAAATGCGCACGGCGCGGGTGATTTCCTCAAATGACAGCAGGGCCGAATGCGGCATGAACGTGTACTGACTGTCGAACACATCGCGCGGCATGCAGTAGGTGCACCGAAAATTGCACCGGTCGGTGACCGAGATGCGCAAATCTCGCAGCGGGCGTGCACGGGTGTCGAGCAGGGCTTCGCCTGCTGCAGGCAGCACGGACGCCTGCGGCACCCGGTCGGGTGCGGCTCTGCGGTCATGCAGGAAAATCACTTTATCCATGCGTCAATCATAGTCCGAAGGTTGGGCGTTGCGGTTGCGACGCACGCCGAATGCCTGCTCCAGGGTTTGCAGGCTGCCCGTTTCGGTAGCGTCATAACCGACAAGCGTGCCGACATACTCGCGGTAGGCCTGACTGCGCATGACTTTCAGCAGGGCCTGTATCGCCGCGCCATGCAGGGCCTCGCGGCGGATGGCAAAGAAGTAGCGTTCGCGCACCAGCGCAATGAAATCGAGTTTGAAGCGCGCGGCCGCCGTCTCCACGCCCACACCGGTATCGGCCATGCCGCTGGCGATATGGGCCGCAATCGCCATGTGGGTGAACTCGTTGGATTCGTAGCCTTGCACATGATCGATGGGAATGTGCGCCTGCTCGAGCATCAAACCGATCAGATAGCGCGTGCTTGATCCGATCTGGCGATTGACGAAGCGCACATCGTCCCGTGCCAGATCTTCAATGCCTCGAATCTGTTTGGGATTGCCCGCCTGCACGAACAGCCCCGTGTTGCGCACGGCAAGGTGAATCAGCAGCACGTCCTGCGACTGCACCCATTGCGCATAACGATTCATGATGGGGGCTTCAAATGCCCCCAGTGGCACTTGAAACCCGGCCAGATCGCACTCACCGCGCGACAGCGAGGCCAGCGCTTCAATGGCGGTGCGATAGCGCAGCTCCACAGCGTGCTCGGCTTGCGAGACGTGCTGCATTAGCGCTTCGACCGCAAAACCGTGGCTCGCATGCAGGCGCAAATGCGGCGTGGGCTCGGGCAACAACTGCGCGAGTTCCTCCTGCAGTTCGGACGCCAGACTCTGCAGCGTGGGCGTGAGCCGTGCGCCCAGCCGCCGGTTCGCCCATACCAGTCGTTCAGCAAACGGCGAGAGTGATGTGCCCTGGCGGCGTCGGGTCAGGATCAATGGCGTGCCAAACAACGTCTCGAACCGGCGCAAGATGCCCCAGGCATGGCGGTAGGACAACTCGCAGATCTTGCAGGCGCCAGCGATGTTGCCGGTGGCATCGATAGCGGCCAGCAGGCACAACAGATCGGTCATGGGCACGTCGGCAGCTTTCCCCGATTCGCGCAACGACCAGGTATGCCCCAGGCTGATGTCGAACTTATATGTCATTTATTTCTTATTGAAACAAGGTCGATACGCGATTAGAGTAGCTGAAAACGAGGGCTTGCATCGCTCGAGGGCACGATATATGCAATCTCAAGCATATATTCAATTTGAGAGCTATTCACCAGGCAAGCCCATAACGATAGAGACATAGACAAGGAGGCCGCCATGGTCGCACCGGTCATCGGCCGCGAGCCCACGCCCGCGCCCTGTACGCCTGCAATCACCGCTACGCATG
>JBAZPE010000370.1:0-3601 GCA_041648375.1 Burkholderiaceae bacterium
AAGCATTTTCGCACCTGGTTTGGCACCGTGTTCGCCATGCGGGCGCTGCAGGCCGAACCCTGGGTGTCCGAGGCACAGGCAAAGAAGAAAATCGTGGAGGTGGTCAAGGCGGTCAGTGGTCGGCTGGGCAATACGCCGTCCGTGTGTCGGGCCTGCTACATTCATCCTCGCGTGTTGCAGGCGTACGAGGCGGGAGAGCTTCCCGCAAAAGCGTCTTGCGCAACGCCCCGGGGTCTGGATGCGGATGAGCGCCGCCTGGTTCAGTTTTTGCGCGCAGCCGAGTGATTCGGGTGCCTATCACCCTCTTGGGGTGACGACATAATCACGGTCGCAGTCGGCCATTGAGGCAAAATAGAGCCTTGTCTCTTATGCCCTGGCCCCATGTCCGACGTCATTGCGCTGATTTTTGATTTTGATGACACGCTCGCGCCTGACAGCACGACGGGTTTTCTTGCCAGTATGGGCGTCGATACCGCCGCTTTCTGGAAAGAGCAGGTCGACCCGCTCCTCTTCGAGCAAGACTGGGATCCCGTACCAGCCTATCTCTATCGCATGATCGAACTTTCACGCGCCGGCCACCACGGTGTCATCACCCGTGAGCGTTTGGCGCAATGGGGCGCGTCGCTGCCGCTGCACAAAGGCGTGACCACCGTGTTCGATCGTCTGCGTCGGGCGGTGCGCGCTTCGCATCCTCAGGTTTCGCTCGAGTTCTATCTGATCAGCAGTGGCATCGGTGAGGTGCTGCGTGCCACCCCGATTGCCCACGAGTTCACTGAAATATGGGCATCCGAGTTCCATTACGAGGATGCCGATGGGAAAGCGGGTGCAGGTGGCATCCGCTTTCCCCGGCGCATCGTCAGCTTCACCGACAAAACGCGCTATCTGTTTCACATCCAGAAAGGCATCATCGGGCGCGATATGCGCAGCAAGCCCTTCGAGGTCAATCGCAAGGTCCCGGAAGATCGCCTGCGCGTGCCGTTCAACCAGATGGTCTTCGTCGGCGATGGCTACACCGACATCCCGTGTTTTTCATTGGTGCGGCAAGGGGGCGGGGTGGCGTTCGGGGTGTGGGATCGCAACCACCGCGACAAGCGCTCACGGGCCTGGGGGTTCATCGAGGATGGCAGGGTGTCGAATCTGAACCAGGCACGTTATGACGACGAAGCCGAGCTGTATCAGTGGCTGGAGGAAGCGGTCGATAGTCTGGCTGCGCGTATCGCGATGAAGGATCGGGTGTACCGTGGCTGAGGGGGTCGACACCGACGAGACCTACATGCAGATGGCGCTGCAGCAGGCCGAGCAGGCCGGTGCGCTGGGCGAGGTGCCCGTGGGTGCAGTGGTCGTGGACGCGGGGGGGCAGATCATCGGCCTGGGTCACAATCGGACCATCATGGATGCCGACCCGACCGCCCATGCCGAAATTGTGGCCTTGCGTCAGGCGGCGCGTGGCATGGGCAATTACCGCCTGCCTGGCGCCGCGCTGTATGTCACGCTGGAGCCTTGCGTCATGTGCATGGGCGCCATGCTGCATGCGCGACTTGCCCGCATCGTGTTCGGGGCAACCGATCCCAAGACGGGCGCCTGTGGAAGCGTGCTGGATGTCGGCGCCATGTCGCAACTCAATCACCACACTGCGGTCTGCGGCAATGTGCTGGCCGAACCGTGTGGACATATACTTCGGGCCTTCTTCAAAGCTCGCCGAGCCAAGGAAAAATGAGTATGAAACCGGGCATCTACCTGATCTCGCCGTCGTCGGCCGTGGCACCCGAGCGCGTGGCGCGGGCACGCAATCGTTTGCAGACCTTGGGCTTTGCCACCGAGCTCGACTGCGACGCGCTGTGCCAGGACACCCGTTTTGCCGGTAGCGATGCCCAGCGCGTGCAAGGCATTGCCCGTGCGCTCACGCAACCTTTGCCTATCGTCATGGTCACCCGTGGCGGCTACGGTTTGACGCGCATCCTGCCGATGATCGACTGGCAGGCCGTGGCCGACAGTGGCAAGCGTTTTGTCGGCCTGTCCGATTTCACGGCCTTTAATCTGGCCTTGCTGGCGCGCACGGGCGCCGTGAGTTATTCGGGTGCCACGCTGGTCGCCGATTTCGACGCAGAAGCCCCGGACGAATTGACCGAGGCCCTGTTCGAAGAGGTGATGTCGGACGAACTCGAAGTGTTGAGTTTCGAAACCGAGGACGCCGACGCGGTCGATTGTCGCGGCATCCTTTGGGGCGGCAACCTGGCCATGGTCGCGGCGCTGGTGGGCACGCCCTATATGCCCGATATCGAAGGTGGCATTCTGTTTCTGGAGGACGTGGGCGAGCATCCCTATCGCGTCGAACGCATGCTCACGCAGTTGTGGCATGCCGGCATTCTTGCGCGCCAGCAGGCCATCGTGCTGGGAGAATTCTCCAATTATCGGCTGGCCGCGCACGACAACGGATTCGACCTGCCGCATGTCGTGAAGTGGCTGCGCGACACCGTGGGCGTGCCGGTGGTGACCGGTTTGCCCTATGGGCATGTGCCCACCAAGGCGACCTTGCCCGTCGGCGCGCAGGTCGGCCTGGCCACAGAGGACGGCATGGCCTATATCGTCTTGCAGGAGCACGAGCATGAGCACGACGACACCTGCGAGCATGGTCACGAGCATGAGCACGACGACACCTGCGGTCACGGCCAGGGCCACGCGCACAACGCCACGAGTGCCCACGCCCACGACAGTAAGCGAGGGTAGGCGTCGTCCACGTGGCCTCCACGCGTCGGCCACGTGACGAGCACTGGCCCTGCATTTGGATTGGACATGTGGGCTTGGTACACTGGCGGATTGACTTTACAGCGCGCGCACTCCTGTGGGCGCGCATTACATTTCCGGTACCCCTACCTTGATCAACACCGCCAACCTCACCATTCAATTCGGTCCCAAGCCACTTTTCGAGAACGTCAGCGTCAAGTTCGGAGAGGGGAACCGTTACGGCCTGATCGGTGCCAACGGGTCGGGCAAGTCGACGTTCATGAAGATCATTGGCGGTGACCTGGAGTCCAGCAGCGGAAACGTGTCACTGGACCCGGGCGTGCGCCTGGGCAAGCTGCGTCAGGATCAGTTCGCCTACGAAGACCAGCGTGTGCTTGACGTCGTCATCATGGGCCATACCGAAATGTGGCAGGTGCAGACCGATCGCGACGCGATCTACGCCAACCCGGATGCTTCCGAAGAAGACTACATGGAAGCCGCCAATCTGGAGGCGAAGTTCGCCGAGTACGACGGCTACACCGCCGAGTCGCGCGCAGGTGAATTGTTGCTTGGCCTGGAAATCCCTGTCGAGCAGCACAATCTGCCCATGCGTGAAATCGCGCCGGGCTGGAAGCTGCGCGTGCTGCTGGCCCAGGCTCTGTTCTCCAATCCCGACGTGCTGTTGCTGGATGAACCCACCAACAACCTGGACATCAATACCATTCGCTGGCTGGAAAACGTGCTCAATGCCTACCAGAGCACGATGATCATCATCAGCCACGATCGTCACTTCCTGAACGCCGTGTGCACCCACATGGCGGATCTGGACTATCGCGAAATCCGGATCTATCCTGGCAATTACGACGATTACATGCTG
>JBAZPE010000371.1:0-3599 GCA_041648375.1 Burkholderiaceae bacterium
GCTGAACAACACGCGCTGACACAACGTGCCCACGACCTTATCGTGGGCACGTTGCGTTCAGGCCTGTCCAGCGATGATGATCAGCGCGCGTGCCTTGCCGCGCCCCTCGGCGCTCAGGCTGTGGGGCAGATAGCCGGGAAAGCGCACGCTGTCATCGCGCTCGAGCACGACGGTATGCGTGCCGAACGTGGCTTTGACACGACCTTCCAGAATGAAGATCAGTTCTTCACCGGCGTGGTGTTCGCTGCTGCGATCGCCATGCGTGCCCACTTCCACCACCGTGACTGAAAAGCCGCTGCTGTTGCCGCCCAGGGTGATGGCTTCGTAGGCGTGCTGGCCGGGGCCTGGTGAGCCGGCCACGCGCTTGCGGCTGCCCGAGCGCACCACCTGAATCTCGTCCTTGGGGTTTGCTTCCCCTAAAAGCGTCGACAGTGCGATGCCCAGGACGGCGCCCACCGTATGAAGCGTGCCCACCGAGGCCGATTTCTCACCACGCTCCAGTCTTGAAAGAAACCCTTTGTCCAGTCCCGCTTTGTCGGCCAGTGCCGCCAGGGTGAGCTTCTGGCTGCGCCGGGCCGCGCGTATGCGCATGCCGATCTGGCGTTCGTCTGGCGGGGTGCTGGTGAGGGTGGACAAGCGTGGGGCAGGCATAGGAAAACTTAAATAGCGAGAGCGCTCAATAATGCCATCTTTGGCGCCAGCCAGTACGGGGTAGGGGTTTTCCCGGCTTGAACCGAATAACAATAGGTTGCATTCTGGGCAACAAGTTGTCCAATAAGCAAATTGTTGTTCTATTCGAGGATTTTTATGTCGACATACCAGGCCCAGGATAAGGAAGCGTTGCGTGCGCGAGTCAATCGCGAACTCGATGCACAGACATCGCCTTCAGAATGGACGACCGCCCAGAAAATGGTGCTGGCCTGCCGCATGCTGGCCGAGCACGGTCACTGGAATGGTGGACTGGCCGGACAGATCACCGCCCGTGGCGATGAACCCGGCACCTTCTGGACCCTGCGCTTTGGCATCGGCGCAGACGAGGCCTGCATTCCCGAGCTGATCCTGATCGACGAGGACCTCAAGCCGCTGGACGGGCTGTCGCTGCCCAACCCGGCCAATCGCTTTCATATGTGGGTCTATCGGCAGCGCCCGGACGTGCGCTGCATCGTGCACACCCATCCCCCCGCTGCGTCGGCCCTGTCGATGGTGGGTGAGCCTCTGGTGGTGGCCCATATGGATGCAACGCCATTTCATGACGATTGCGCCTATCTGCCCCGTTGGCCGGGCCTGCCCATCGGTGATGACGAGGGCGAGATCATTTCGGAAGCGCTGGGCAGCAAACGATCCATTCTGCTTGCCAACCACGGTCTGCTGACCGTGGGTGCCTCGATCGATGAGGCCGCAGTCATGGCGATCTGGCTGGAGCAGGCGGCGGAGCTGCAATTGCGTGCGCGCGCCATCGGGCCGGTTCTGGAAGTGCCGCGCGAGCGCGCCAGCGAAGCGCATGACTTCCTGGTCAAACCGCGCATTCTGGCGCTCACATTTGCGTATTTCGCACGTCGCGTCCTGCGCCGTGCGCCCGAGTGCATCACCGGCTGAGGATCAACCATGCAACGTCGTCAATTTCTGGCCGCCGGTGGCGCGGCTGCCATTGCTGCCCCTGCGCTGGCGCAGGAAGCCCCCGTGGTGCGCTGGCGCATGCCCAGCAGCTTTCCCCGCTCGCTGGACACGGTATGGGGGTCGGCCGAGATGATCAGCGCCCGCGTGGCAGAGCTGACGGACAACAAGTTCATGATTCGCGCCTATCCCCCAGGTGAGATCGTGCCCCCGCTGCAGGTGCTCGATGCCGTGCAGAACGGCACGACTGAATGCGGCCACACGGCAGGGTTCTACTACATGGGCAAGGAGCCCGCGCTGGTGTTCGATACGGGCGTGCCCTTCGGGCTCACGCCGCGCCAGCACAGCGCCTGGATGATCCATGGCGGTGGCACAGCGCTGATCAATGAGCTCTATGCCGGCTTTAACGCTCTGGCTATTCCCTGCGGCAACACGGGTGCGCAGATGGGCGGCTGGTTCCGCAAGCCGATCAACACCGTGGAGGACTTCAAGGGCCTGCGCATTCGCACCCCGGGCCTGTTGAGCATGGTGTACGAGAAGCTGGGCTCCATTCCGCAGCAAATCGCGGGCGGTGACATCTATCCGTCGCTGGAAAAGGGCGCACTGGATGCGGTGGAATTCGTCGGCCCCTACGATGACGAGAAGTTGGGCTTTGCGAAGGTCGCGCCCTATTACTACGGGCCCGGCGTGCTGGAGCTGGGCGCCAACCTGAGCATGACGGTCAATCTCGAGCACTGGAAGAACCTGCCGCCGCGTTACCAGGCTGCAGTACGGGCAGCATGTGCGCAGGCCGCAGCCGATTTGCTGGCCAAGTACGACGCCAACAACGTGGGCGCGCTCAAGCGTCTGGTCGCACAAGGTGCCAAGCTGCAATCGTGGTCTCCCGCCATCATGGCCGCCATGCAGGCCGCCACCAAGCAGATTCTTGAAGACTACGCCGCCAAGCGCCCGGCGTTTGCGAAGGTGCTCGAGCCCTGGCGGGCGTTCCGTGCAGACCAGTTGCTGTGGGCGGGTGTGAATGATGGCCGTGCCGAACAGTATCTGATGGCCACGCGCGAAAACGGTCTGTGAGGCGTCAGTGCGTGCCGCCACCATGGTTCGGCGGGCATTGCGTTGCTATGATGCGCCGGCGGACCGAACCAGTCGGGCTCGGACGCCGACACATATAGCGATTCAGGAGTAAGACATGCAAGAAAGACTGTTGGGCCGCACGAGGCGATCCATCCTGGCACTGGCGGTTGCCGTGACCTGCGGCGCAGGCGCGCTGGCGTTTGGCGTGCCAAGCGTGCATGCGGCCAACGCAGCGGCGGACTGGCCCACGAAACCCGTGACGCTGATCGTGCCCTATGCGCCCGGTGGTTTTGCCGACACCCGCGTGCGCCTGATCGCGCGCAAGCTGGAAGGCGCACTGGGCCAGCCGGTGGTGGTGGAGAACAAGGCCGGGGCGGGCGGTGTCGTAGGCACGCAGCAAATCGCGCGGGCCAAGCCCGATGGCTACACCATTGGCACCGGAAATTTGGCGCCCATGGCCGTCAATCCCACGCTGATGCCCAGCATTGGCTATGACGCACGCAAGGATCTCGCGCCCGTCATCCTGATCGAGAACAGTCCGCTGGTACTGAGCGTAAACACGGCGCTGAAAGTCGACACACTGCAGGACCTGATCGCCCTGGCCAAACAGTCACCCGGTAAGTTGACCTTCGGCTCGTCAGGCGTCGGGGGCGCGCACCATCTCTCGGGCGAGATGTTCCGCGAGCAGGCCGGCATCGACATCACGCATGTGCCTTACAAGGGCGGCAGCCTGGCTGCGACCGACCTGATGGGCGGGCACATCACCATGATGTTCGAGATGGGCTATTCGGCGCTGCCCGCCATTCAGGGCAAGAAGATCCACCCGATCGCGGTGACTTCTGCCCAACGTCTGGCCGTGCTGCCCGATGTGCCCACCCTGGCCGAATCGGGATTGCCCGGCTTTGAGTCCTACA
>JBAZPE010000372.1:0-3597 GCA_041648375.1 Burkholderiaceae bacterium
GCACCGCGCCTGCAAGCTGCGCAATGCGTTCGGTGGTGTAGTTGTAGGCGCGGAACTTGGCGCCGCGCATGTCGGCGGCGCTCTGGACGGGGTTCAGTGAATACAGCCCCTGGGGTCCCCAGGAGTTCGCGAACAGCACCGTCATGCGCTGACGGCGCATATTGTCCTGTGCATGCTCGCGCACGACGCCCCACAGGCGTTCCGCATCTTTAAAATCATTTACCAGAAACGGCAGGCTGTCCATTTCGTAGATCGGGTCATCGTTTGACAACGTCGAGGCCAGGATCTCGCCGATTTCAACCTGACCGGAACGAACTGCGTTTTTGATTTCCCCATGCTTGATCAGGGAACCTGTGGGGTGCACGACAATGTTGAGCTTTCCGCCGGTCGCTTCACGAACTTCGTCGGCGAATCGCATGACGTTGCGTGTGACGACACTCGACTCGGGGTATGGCGTGGGCATGCGCCAAGTGGTTTGGGCGAAGCAGGGTGCAGCAAGCGCCAGGGCCGCTAAAGCGGTCAGCGTTTTAATCATAGACTCCTCCGGATGCGTGACAGTTCAACTGTCCGTCGATTTTTTCCTGCCGCCCATTCAGCTTCACAGCCGTTGTCGGCAGGTTGCACCAATCTTATGCGGCAATGAAAGCACGACCCCAATAACATTTCGTGATGCTCGAATTGAGAAATGCTATGGGTGCGATTGCGTCTTGCCGCTGACCGGCGCATCACGACAAATGCGCACCGCGATAGTCCTGCACGGCACGACAGTCCCGCGCAGTACTAAAGCCCAACACGTCGTCCACTGGTCAGCAGCGCATGAAGAAAAACGCGACCGCCACGATCATCCCGGCTGTCATCAGCCCGGCTGCCGCCCCGATCGCCAGACCGATCAGGCCCGCCCGCGGCAACAGGCGTGTTCCGCGAGTGCGCCTGATCGTGAACACCACCAATCCGGCTGCCAACGCTACCGCCAGTGCCACCATGGCCCAGCCCAGACCATTGACGATCGGATCCTTCGGCCCGAACTCGGGCGGGCATCGGGTAGTGGCCAGCGCAGGCGCCGACCACGCGAGCTGACAGACTGTCACGACTCGCCCCAGCAACACATGTCGGGCGGCCGTCATGGCCCTGGTCTGGAACGGCACTTTGCCGTGCCTAGAGATGCGTGGCCGACACCGTCAGGCCACCGTCGATGTGCAGCGTCTGGCCGGTCATGAACCCCGCACGGGCGTCGACCAGATAGGCCACTGCGTGCGCGATTTCATCGGGCTGACCCACTCGCTGCACCGGTACCGACGCCATCAATGCCTGGGTGCGTGGATGGTCGGGCGGGCTGGTGGTGTTGAACATTTCAGTGGCCACAGGGCCGGGGGCGATGGCGTTGACGGTGATCCCATCGGCACCGAGTTCCAGTGCCCACGTGCGGGTCAGGCCCAGCAGCGCAGCCTTGGAGGCGCTGTAGGCACTGCGTTCGGCCTTGCCCATGGCCGCGCGTGAGGATACGTTGACAATGCGACCCACACCTTGGGCGCGCATGCCCGGCAGGACGGCCTGAGTGCACACCAGCAGGGCGTTGACGTTCAGGTGTGCCAGTCGATTCATCTCGTCGGGCGTGGTGTCCATGATGGTCCCGGCCGAAGCGATGGCGGCATTGTTGATCAACCCGTAGAACGGGCGATCGGCTGCCAGGCGTTCGATCAGGCTCCGTGTGGCGGCCAGGTCGCTCACATCGATCTGATGGAAGTGGGCGTCGTCGGCCAGGTCATCGGGGCGTGAGCGGGCCAGGCCCACCACTTCATACCCATCGGCTCGCAGCCTGTCTAGGGTGGCGCGGCCGATGCCTTTGCTGGCTCCGGTCACGAGTATGCGTCGTCCTGCGTTCATGCCTTGTCTCCTTGATGTATCGATCACGCGCGGGCGGTGCCCATCGCCGTTTCGACATGATGGACCAGTCCGACCAGGCGCATGCCCAGGTCGCTGAGCAATGCTGGTTGCTGTGTCAGATGAAATGCGGGCACGGTGCAGCCGAATACAAACAACTGCTCGTCCATGGCGGGGGTGCGTGCAGGAACCGCCACGCCCAGCACATCGCGATGCAGTTCGCCCTGGTTGCGGCAATAGCCGTCGCGCGCCAGGTCCTGGGCGGTCTCGTCCAGCTTGGCCATGAGTGTGGCGTGGCGTGTCGGATCGTCCTCGGTCAACTGGTGCACCAGGGCCTCGCGAGGCGCTGCCGCCAGGGTGCTCAGATAGGCACGGCCGCTGGCCGAGCGCGTGAGCGACGCCGAGGTGCCCACCTCAGGTCGGAAGACCGTGCTGCCCACGCCCTGCACCAGCTCAACGTAGAACAGGCGGCCGCCTTCGCCCAGGGCAATCGACACCTGACCCTGCACATGGTTGGCCAATTCCTGCATGAGCGGGCGCGCCAAATGGCGGATGGTCAGGCCCGACAGCATGGGGGCGGCCAGAGCGAGCACGCCTGGTCCCAGCGTGAACTTGCCACGCCGCTCGGAATAACGCAGCAAGCCGAGCTCGCGCAGTGTTGTCATCAGCCGGAACAAGGTCGGCTTGGGCAGGCCGGTGCGCGCCATCAGGTCCCGCGCGCTGAGGTCGGGCTCTGCCGTCGAGAAGCATTGCAATACCCGCAAGCCTCGGCCCAGCGCGCTTTGCGGCGCCTCGCGGGCCGCGGTGGCCGATGGGGCAGGCGCGGCGGGCTGGGTCGGGGATATGGGCATGGGAAAGACCGACGGTAAAGGAATAAATTATAGGACGGCTCACTCAAGCTTCAGGTCGATGGCCTGGACCGTGGTGCGCCACCTGGCGATCTCGTCATTGACGTACGTGGTGAAGCGCGCTGGCGGCATGCCGCCCGCCACGCCGCCCATCTGCTTGTAGCGCGCCTGGATCTCGGGATCTTTCAGCGCCACGGCCACGCTCTCATAGATGCGCGCAACCACCTCTGGCGGTGTGCCCTTGGGGGCAAACAGGCCGAGCCAGCCCATCACCACGAAGTCATCCACGCCGGCCTCTTTCATGGTGGGCGTGTCGGGCAGGTCAGCGGATCGCTGCGCGCTGGTGACGGCCAGGGCGCGCAGCTTGCCGGCCTGGATCTGCGGCAGCGACTGCGTGAGGTTGTCGAACATGAACGCCGTTTCGCCCGACATCACCGACATGGTGGCTGGCGTCGATCCCTTGTAGGGCACGTGCACGCCCTGCACACCAGTGCGGATCTTGAACATTTCGCCGGTCAGGTGCGTGGTCTGGCCGATGCCGGCCGATGCATTGGTGACGGTGCCGGGGCGCTGCTTCATGGCCGCCACGATGTCGGCCACGCGGGTGTAGGGCGAGGCGGGGCCCACAACCAGCACATTGGTGAACGAGATCATGTCGGTGATGGGCACGAAGTCGGTCGGTGCATAAGCGAGGTTTTTGTACGCGCTGTAATTGATGGCGTGCGAACCGGTGTTGCCCATGACCAGCGTGTAGCCGTCTGGGGCAGCGCGCATGGCCTGCTGCGCGCCGATGATGCCGCCACTGCCGGCCCGGTTCTCCACCACCACGGGCACGCCCAGCGCGGCGCTCATTTTCTGGCCCAGCAGG
>JBAZPE010000373.1:0-3593 GCA_041648375.1 Burkholderiaceae bacterium
AGATTGTCATGTTGCAGCAGGAGCAGGAAGATTTCGCAAGAGATGGCGCAGTCGTGTTGCGTGGTTTCTTCAAGGATTGGATCGAACCGTTGCGCGAGGCTGTCGCCTACAACGAGGCGCATCCTGGCCCCTTTTTCCGTGACTACACCACGGCGCCTGGGCAGGCGCGATTTTTCGGTGACTATTGCAACTGGCAAAACGTGCCGGGCTACCGTGATTTCATCGAAAACGGCCCTGGTGCGTCGCTGGCGCGCAGCATCATGGGCGCCCAGCGGGCCCGCATCTTCCACGAGCACGTGCTGGTAAAGGAAGCGGGCAACGACAAGGCCACCCCCTGGCACCACGACGAGCCTTATTACTGTGTGACGGCCAAACAGACGGTGAGTATCTGGTTACCACTGGATCCCGTCGCACGCGACAGCAGTCTCGAATTCGTTGCGGGTTCGCATCGCTGGGGCAAGCTGTTCCGACCGCGCAAGTTCACGCAAGGCAGCTACGATCATCAGTCCGATACGCTTGAGCCCGTGCCCGATATCGATGCCCATCGCGATCAGTACGACATCCTGGGTTGGGCGCTCGAACCCGGCGACGCGATCGCTTTCGACTACCTGACGCTGCACGGTGCGCCGGGCAATCGGTCGCAAACGCATTCGCGGCGCGTCATCTCCACGCGTTGGTTGGGCGACGATGCGGTCTATGTGCTCCGTGGCGGTGAAACGTCACCGCCTTACCCGGATCTGGCCAAAACCCTGCGTCCCGGGCAGCCTCTACCCGAGGACGTGTTTCCCTTCCTCGCCTGAGCGCTTGCGTGGCTGCCTATACGCTTCGACAGTTGAAGTACTTCATCACCACTGTCGAATGCGGCAGCGTGGCCGAGGCCTCGCGCACGCTCTACATTGCGCAGCCCGCTATCGCCACGGCCATCAAGAATCTGGAAGCCAGTTTCGATGTGCAGCTTTTCATCCGGCATCCGGCGCAGGGCGTGTCGTTGACGCCCGCTGGCGCGCGGTTTCATGCGCGTGCAGTCGCGTTGCTGCGGGCCGCCGGCGACTTTGAACGGGATGCCCTCGCCGAGAGCGATAGCCTGACCGGGCAGATCGATATTGCCTGTTTCGAAACGGTCGCGCCACTCTATCTTCCGCGTCTGCTGGGCGGATTTCGCAAGCGCTATCCCGGCATTGCGATTCGCCTGCACGATGGCGAGCAACAGGAGCTGATTCAGGGGCTGACCGGCGGCCGTTTCGATCTGGCCATCATGTATGACAGTGACCTGGACGGCACGATTGCCACTGCGCCCTTGATGGCGTCACATCGTCCCTACGTATTGGTTCCTAAGCATCACAGGTTGGCAACGGGGACACACGTGTCGCTGCGTGATCTTGCGAGTGAGCCCATGGTTCTGCTTGATGTGCTGCCAAGCCGTCAGTACTTCATCAGCTTGTTCGAGGAGCTGGGTCTGGCACCCAATATCGCCTTCAGCTCGCCCTCTATCGAGATGGTGCGTGGTCTGGTGGGGCAGGGGTTCGGGTTCTCGATCCTGGTCACGCGGCCCACAGCCGACATCACCTACGATGGCAAGCCGCTAGTGTGCATGGATATCGTTGAACCCGTCAGCGGAGCCAGTCTGGTGGCCGCCTGGTTCAAGCGTTCGCCACTCTCGCGAGCAGCCACCCTTTTCCTGGAATTCTGCCTGGCCGAATTGGCAGACAGGGCGACTGATTGAACCGTCGCCCCATGTGTGCTGATGATGACAGCCGCCTGGCCTAGGACCGGTGTTGCACGGTGAACGTGCCTGAACCGGTGTTGGACGGCCCCCGGGAACTCACCGCGCCCGCGGCGTGAACTGTGGCAGACATCACAACTGTGAATAAAACGGCCTCAGGGTGTGTTGGTCAGCAGCCCCAGTTGCTCGATCAGCACCTTGTCCTTCGCAAAGGTCTCCTGTGCCCACGCCTTGTATTGTGCGCTGTCGCGATAGGCCGGTTCCTGATTGAGTTGCTCCATGACTTCCATGCTCTTGGGATCGAACAGCGCGATCTTGAATGCATCATGCAGACGTTTGACCACAGCGGGATCCATACCCTTGGGCCCCGCCAACCCATAAGGCGACACCGACACCACGTTATAGCCGAGCTCCTGCGCAGTGGGCACATCGGGCCAGCGTTTGGTGCGTTTATCGGCAAAGGTCACCAGCAGACGCATGGCACCGGAATCCACGAACTGGTCCCAGCCTGCGGCATCGCTTTGCGCCATCACGTGTCCACCCAGCAAAGCCTGCTGAAGATCGGCATTGCCCCGAAACGGTACGTGCACGAGTTTTACTTTCGCGTTGATGGCCAGCTCTTCGATCAGCAGATGCGGTGAGGAGCCCACACCGGTCGACCCATAATCCAGTGTGTTGGGTTTCGCGCGTGCGGCTTCAATATATTCGTTGAAGGTTTTGTAAGGCGAATCAGCGCGCACGGTAAACCCGAAGGTATAGCCGGACAGGCCTAGAATGAAGGTGAAGTCATCGATGGGATGCCAATTCGTCTTCTGCATATACGGCATGCGCAACATACCCAGTGGGTATAGCGTGACGGTATAGCCATCGGGGGCTGCCGACTTGGCCATCGCCCCTGGCCCCAAGGTGCCGCCTGCCCCTGCGCGGTTCTCCACCACGACCTGCTGGCCGAGTTCCTTGCTGGCTACTTGCGCGATCACACGCAGGTGGCGATCCGTCGACCCGCCTGCCGGGAACGGCACGATCAGCGTGATGGGGCGGGTGGGGAAGTTGCTCTGCGCACTCGCGGCCAGGGGGGCACCGGCGGTGACCGCGGCGGCCAGCGCCAGGCCAAGACAGGTGCGGCGGGTGAATCGTTGCGTCATGGTTGTCTCCTTGGGTTTTACGCATTTTTTGATAAGACTAACCGATGCGCTTCCAACCACCTAACGCGTCGCTGACCCGCGACCGGCGGCATTGTAGGAAGGCGAGAGTCAATAGTTGATAACCCGATGACTCACGGCTCGATAGTAGGTCGCCCACCGCCCCCTGATCACCCCACCCCGCCGATCACCCCACCACAGCCCAGCCACGCGCTGCGAGCCCGCACTCTCTGATTCAACAATTGAATCACCCGATGCGCAGTTCGCATTGGACGTCGTTCTCGCTGCGGGTGTTCAATTTACGCATCAGGTCGGACCTTTGTCCGGTCGGTCACTCTGCGAGACGCACACTATGAATCAGCCCCGCGCCACCCTGCGTGCCGCCCTGAACGGGATATCCGGCATTCTGGTCACCCCTTTCAACGATGCCGATGAGCTTGCGCCCGAGCGCCTCTCGCCTATCGTGGATCGTGCTGTCGCCGCCGGCGTTCACGTGCTGGTGGCCAACGGCAACACCAGCGAGTTCTACGGCCTGACGACTGAGGAGGCCGAACGCATGGTGCACGCAGCTGCCGAGCAGGTTGCCGGTCGCGTGCCTTTGCTGGCAGGTGTCGGACGCAGCCTGCATGATGCAATAGCCCTGGCCCGCGCATCGCGTGCCGCTGGCGCCAGTGCGTTGATGGTTCACCAGCCGCCCGACCCTTTTGTGGCACCGCGTGGTGTGGTGG
>JBAZPE010000374.1:0-3583 GCA_041648375.1 Burkholderiaceae bacterium
GTCAGCCGATTGCAAATGCTGCGCGCCGTCTTCGCGGGGGGAGGCTTCGCGCTGGATCGTCCGCTGTTGACCGGCCTGTCATGCGTGCACTATGGCGCGTTCTCCGACTTACCAACGGCTGACGTTCTGCGCCACGCGATTCAGGCACGAACACCCATGCTGCTGGACCACGGTATTCATCTACTGATCAGTCCCACGCCTGATGGCGATCTGATCATCGGAGACTCGCATCAGTATGGCCAGGACGCGACGCCCTTCAACGACGAAGCCATCGACAACGCTTTGCTGGACCTTGCCGTTGCCGCGCTCGGCGCGCGCCTGCGCGTGGTGGAGCGCTGGCAGGGCGTCTATGGTGCCCATGGACCCGCGCCGTTTTCGGTGTTGCCGGTCGATGCGGCGACCACCGTCTCGGTCATGCATTCAGGCGTCGGCATGACGGTGGGGCTGGCCATCGGCGAACGCACGGTTGCCGCAACGCTGGGCGGATAGGTTTGCTGCAACGCTGGGACACGGCGTGCGATCAGCATCATCAGCCAGAACATGGCGCGCCAGCTAGGTTTGCCGCAATGGCCAGGCGTCCTGATGCACAGCTGACCTTGCGCTAGGACCGCAGCATTGCCTTGCGCCGGGCCAAGCGTTTGGCACCGCGCCGGCCTTCCTGGTGGGTGTACGTCAGGCCTTGCGCCTTGCCGTCAGCACGAATATGCCGGTGAGTACCAGCGCGGTTCCAGCCAGTTGCAGCGGCGTGATCGGCTCGCCCAGCGCCCATGCCGCCAGAAACAGCACCGACACCGGACCCAGCAGGCCCAATTGCGACGTCATCGGTGCGCCGATTCTCGCCACCGCCCACATGATCAGAAACACCGGAATCACCGTGTTGGCCGTCGCGTGCACGAACGACCACCCATAGACGCCCATGGGCTGAATCAACACATCCACCGGATGCACGACAAAAAACTGGATCAGGCTGGCCACGCTGGAAACCGTCATGGCATAGGCCACCAGGCGCGTGGCACCTACTCGCTTGACCAGTTCGCCGGAACTGCTGATATAGATCGCGTAGGTAAGCGCCGAACAGAACACAAAGAACGCGCCCAACAGCACAGCATCACCGCCCTGCTTCACGTCCTGAACGAACACCAGCAACACACCGGCATAAGACATGAAGAGCGCAATCCACTGTCGTGTTGCAATGGGTCGCTTGAACCACAGGGCGCTGATCAACAACACCAGGGTGGGCGATAGAAACAGAATCAGCCGCTCGAGACCCGCCGTGATGTACTGGAGCCCGAGAAAGTCCAGAAAACTGGAAAGGTAATAGCCCAGCAAGCCCAGAAACACCAGTGTCAGTCGCTCTCGCGTCGTCAGCACAGGCAGGCGCCCCAGCCTGGCCAGACGCGCCTGCTGCACCGCCACGATCAGAAAAAACGGCAGTGCGAAAAGCATTCGGAACGCAATGACCGTGACTGCATCCACACCATAGGCATACGTGAATTTCACGACGATTGCTTTGGCGGAAAACAGAATGGCACCCGCTCCCGCCATGATGAAGCCAGCCATCTGTCCGGGCTGAAGGGTGTTTTTAGCGGGGGTATGGGGGTTGGGCATGCGGCGCATTGTAGGACCGCGGTTTATGATTGGCAAAGTTGGTGACACGTGCTCAGTGTCCCGGCACCGGGCGCGCTGCGGCGCGTCGTTCATTTTCTGGTTGTTTGCGTGAACACTCGCCCCCGGGCACTTGCTGCCATACATTTTTCCGCCATCCTTTTTGGTCTGACCGGCGTTTTCGGTGAACTCATACAAGCCACGGCGGCCGCCATCACAGCAGGTCGCGCCGTGTTCGCCCTGCTGGCGCTGGCGGGTTTTGCGCGTCTGAGCCGCCAATCCCTCATGAAGGACATGACCGGCCATCGCATGATGGTGCTGGCAGGCGCCGGCCTGCTGCTGGCGCTGCATTGGGTCACGTTCTTTCACTCGGTCAAAGTCGGCGGCATCGCCGTGGCCACCCTGGGGTTCGCGAGCTTTCCGGCGTTCATCACCCTGTTCGAAGCCCTGATCTTTCGCGAACGTGTGACCGCCGTCGAGTGGATCCTGCTTGGCCTGGTCAGCGCCGGGCTCATTCTTGTCGTGCCGGCGTATGACTTCGGCAACAGCGGCACGATCGGTCTTGCGTGGGGGCTGCTGTCCGGCTTTTCCTTTGCCATGCTGGCGCTGGTCAATCGCCGGGCGGCCGGGGGCATCAACGCCATTCAGGTCGCGTTCTGGCAGAACCTGTTCGTCGCCGCCATGGCGCTGCCGTTCGCGTTCAGCTCACTGGGAAACATGCAGCCACTGGACTGGGTGTGGCTCGCTTTGCTCGGCGTGTTCTGCACGGGCCTGTCGCACTATCTATTTGTCTTCAGCCTCAACGTGCTGACCGCACGCAGCGCGGGGCTGGTCATCAGCCTGGAACCCGTCTACGCGATTGCGTTCGCCTGGGCGCTTTTTGCGCAAGCCCCCACCGCACGCATGCTGATCGGCGCGGCCCTGATCGTGGGAGCCATCGTCATGTCCGGGCTGCGGAAATCGTCACCCACGCCAAAAACGGTGTGAAGCGCCAGGGGTACTGGCATTGTCCGCCAGACCCCCCCTCGGGCAGGCGCACACTGGCTGACCGCGCATAGAAGCCGGGATGTGAAGCGCGCTAGCGTTTGCCCTTGAACATCGACGTCAGGCTGCGCACAAGCGCACGCACGCCCGTGCGCACCGTCGTTTTCACCGCCACCTGCAGCAGGCCATCGCGGCGACCGCCCCGTGGGCCGACCGAACCGAAGACAGCGTCGGACACGCCGTCCGTCCAGGTGCGTGGGGGTTTAGCAGTTGTGGGCGGTGCTGTTTTAGTCGGCGCAGAGGGCCCGGGCCGGCCTGGAACTGAAGGCGCTGGTTTGGCTGGCGCAGACGCGCCGTTCTCGGCAGAGCCGGGACGAGACGGCCCGCCCGCCTTGTCTCGACCTGCCGCCAGCACCTCGTGCGCCGACTGCCGGTTGATCGCCCGGTCATACTTCGAGAGATAGACACTGGAGTCCTTGATGGCCTGCAGATGCGCCGCGTCGGCCGGCCCTATCCGACTGCGCGGCGCAGTCACCCACAATCGCTGGGTGGGGCTGGGTCGACCTTTTTCGTCGAGCAAGGACACCAGGGCTTCACCGACGGCCAGGTCGACCATGGCCGCCTGAATATCCAGCCCCGGATTCGGTCGCATCGTGCGCGCCGCCACCTTGACGGCTTGCTCATCCCTGGGCGTGTAGGCGCGCAGGGCATGCTGAACACGATTCCCGAGTTGTCCCAGCACCGTGTCCGGAACATCAGCCGGATTCTGGGTGACGAACCATACCCCCACCCCCTTGGAGCGAATCAGCCGAACGATCTGTTCGACCTTCTCCAGCAGGGCGGCGGGTGCATCCTTGAAAAGCAGATGGGCCTCATCGAAAAAGAACACTAGCCTGGGCTTTTCCAGATCTCCTGCTTCTGCCAGGCGTTCATAAAGGGCGCTGAGCAACCACATCAGAAACACGGCGTATAGCCTGGGCGACCCCACCAGTTG
>JBAZPE010000375.1:0-3578 GCA_041648375.1 Burkholderiaceae bacterium
ACCGAAATGCAGGTGCGTGTAGGATCGGGACGCGTGGAGATGTTCCGCAACACCAACGCTCTGGTACGCAAGGACGATTGGGATATCAAGGTCTCGAAAACCGGCTATATCAATGAAGCGGGCGAATGCCTGGTCATGCTGACGCGGGTGAATGGTCGTGACCTCGCCATCGTGCTGCTCAATTCACAAGGCAAGTTTTCCCGCATCGGCGACGCCGTGCGCCTGCGCACCTTGCTGCAGAAAGAAGTGGCCATGCTGTAACCAGCACGCCACGCTGGCCTAGTCGATAGCCACATCGACCGGCGTGGCCTTGAGCACTTGCACCAGAACCGACGGCGCGACTTCCAACAGGTAGCCGCGCCGTCCGCCATTGATGAGTATGGTTTCGCAATCGAGCACGCTTTTCTGCACATAAACCGGCATCGGCTTGCGTGTACCGAAAGGCGACGTTCCGCCGACCAGATAGCCTGAATGTCGTTGCGCCACGTCCGGCGCACACACCGTCACGCGCTTGACCCCGATCTGGCGGGCCAGGTTCTTGGTGGAAACTTCATGGTCGCCATGCATGAGCATCACCAGCGGCTTGGCCTGATCATCCTCCATGATGAGCGTCTTGACCACACGATGACTGTCGATCCCCAGTTGTCGGCTGGCTTCGTCGGTACCACCATGATCGACATACTCATAGACGTGCTCGATGAATGCCACTTTGCTGCGCTTGAGCAATTGGGTGGCCGGCGTTTCAGATACGTGCTTCTGTTTGCTCATGATCAGCGTGTTCGATGCGAATGTAGGTGAGACCATACTGAAAGACGGGGGCAACACTGAGCACAGTGGGCCGCCATGCAAAACACCCTAAAAATCGAACGAATGTTCGACTTCCAGGGTGCAGTTTGAAGCAGCCAATCGATCATCGATCCAACCGACGTATCGGCCGGATCGCGTTCGACATCAGTTCAATTTGATGTTTTGCTTCTTCACGACGTCCAGTGCCCAGTCGTACTGCGTCTGGATTTCCTTGGCGAACTCTTCAGGCGTGTTACCCGACGGTGCCGAACCCTGCTCGTCCAGAATCTGGATGACCTTGGGGTCTTTCAAGGCAATGACGGCCGCGTCACGCAACTTGTTGACCATTTCCATCGGCGTGCCTGCAGGTGCCAGCAGGCCGTACCAGACGGGCTGGTTCAGCACGGGGAAGCCGGCCTGCGCGAAGTTCGGTGTGTCCTTCAGCGCCGAGACACGCTCGGGCCAGGCCACAGCCATGGGCTTGAGCTTGCCAGCCTGAATCTGGGGCATGGAGGACGGCAGGTTGTCGAACAGGATTTCGATCTGGCCACCGACTGCGTCGGTCAGGGCGGGGCCCGAACCTTTGTAGGGCACGTGAACGATGTCGGTACCCGTTGCCATCTTGAAGGATTCGCCCATCAAGTGCAGAACACCGCAGGTGCCCGAGCTGCCGTACGAATACTTGCCAGGGTTCTTCTTCAGTTCTGCAACAAAGCTGTTGAAGTCGGTGGCGGGGAACTTGGGATTGATCGAGACCACGTTAGCCGTGTTCGCGAAGTTAGTGACCGGCTGGAAATCCTTGATCGGATCGTAGGGCAGATCGTTGGGACGGCAAGCAGGGTTGACGGCCATGGTCGACACGGTGGCGATCGACAGCGTGTAGCCATCGGGCTTGGCGCGCGCGCCTTCGGCAGCGCCAATCGCACCGCCTGCACCGCCCTTGTTTTCAACAACCATGGGCTGGCCCAGTTCCTGACTCATGCGCTGGGTAACCAGGCGGGCAATGATGTCGGTCGAACCGCCCGGTGCGAACGGGACGATGACCCGTATCGGACGATCCGGGTATTCGGCGGCGCTGGCAGCCGAAACAGCCAATACGCCGGTTGTGCCAGCGGCCAGCGCGACGGCGCCAGCAAGGATGCGAACCTTGAACATGTTTTGTTCCTCCAAAAACTTTTTAACCATCCGCCCCGATCTGCGGACGTGCTTGAAATCCCGGGGTCACGTGCCGCATCGTCGTCAGAACAGTGCGACATCACCCTCCAGAATTGTGAAGAATAGCAGCAAAAGAGAAGGGTTCGGAAACGCGGGCTTCAGCAATGGCGATGACGGCGCGCTACCCATCCGGGCGCAATACCGTTACGCTGCCGACATTCTTCGGTCTATGTCAAAACGCAACTGTGGTGTGTGATGTCTGTCGCTCTATTGGTCTTGCCTGATTTTTTGCTGGTTGCGCTGGGCTGGATCCTGTGCCATCGATTGGGCTTCGGCCGCGACTTTTTCGCTGGCTGCGAAAGGCTCACCTACTTCGTCCTCTTTCCCGCATTGTTGATCACGTCCATCATGCGCACCCCGATTTCACTGGGTAGCGCAGCACTGATCCTGCAGGCGACCGTACTGCTGATGGTCGGAGGAATTATCCTGTCCTGGCTGGCACGCTGGATCCTGCGTCCCGAGCCCAGGGACATGGCGTCAGCCGCGCAATGCGGCTTCCGATTCAATACCTACATCGGCCTGGCCCTCTCTTCGAGTCTGGCAGGTGCGGCGGGCCAGACCGTCATGGCATTGATCGTCGGCTTCGCCGTGCCATTGGCCAACCTGGCTGCCGTGTATGGCCTGGCGCGATCCAGTGGCAGCAACGTGCTGGGCGAATTGGTGCGCAACCCGCTGGTCGTGTCCACCGTCGTGGCACTGCTGGCGAATCTGGCCGGACTGCAATTGCCCGGCCCGCTGGACGTTGTCATGACACGGCTGGGCGCCGCCTCGCTTGCCCTGGGCATTATCTGCGTGGGCGCCGCGCTGTCCTGGGAAGGGGGCAAAGGCCACGGTCCGCTGCTGGGGTGGATGATAGGGGTGAAACTGATCGCCGTTCCCGCCATCGCGCTAGCGGTGGCGACGCTGCTGGACCTTCCCCCTGTGGAAAAGCAGATGCTGGTGCTGTTCGGGGCGCTGCCCTGCGCCTCGGCAGCCTATGTGCTGGCCATGCGCATGGGGGGCAATGGACGCATGGTGGCTGTGCTCATCTCATTGGGAACGCTGGTATCGGCGGTCACCATCCCCGTCTGGCTCGCACTCGCCCGCTAGGCGCGAGCGCCGGCAGGCGAGCCACGCATCATGGCTTCTGATGCGCGTTGGTCATGTCGGCGGGAACCACCCACTCGTTGAATTGCTCGTCGGTGACAAAGCCCAGCGCCAGCGCGGACGCTTTTAACGACAGATCTTCCTTATGCGCCTTCTTGGCGATCTGGGCAGCCTTGTCATACCCGATATGGGGGTTCAGTGCCGTCACCAGCATCAGCGAACGCTCCACCAGTTCGGCAATGCGCGCTTCGTTGGCCGTGATGCCCGAGGCGCAATGCTGATCGAAACTGTGCATGCCATCGGCCAGCAAACGCACCGACTGCAGGAAGTTATGGATGACCAGGGGCTTGAACACATTCAACTCGAAGTTGCCGCTGGCCCCGCCGATGTTGATGGACACATCGTTGCCCATGACCTGTGCGGCCAGCATGGTGATGGCTTCACATTGCGTGGGGTTGACCTTGCCCGGCATGATGGAGCTGCCGGGCTCG
>JBAZPE010000376.1:0-3575 GCA_041648375.1 Burkholderiaceae bacterium
CGTCGGCCCCCAGATCATGTCCGGCTCGCGCCAGGGCCTGTGGGAGCCTATCGACACCAGCATCGTCAACACCTCCGGCGTGATTCAGAAAACCGGCGCCGACCATGTGGGCACCTACTTCTACGCGGGTGGCCTGGGCTATGACCCCAAGCGCACGCCCGACGGCAAGCACCCCACCACCTTCGCCGAGTTCTGGGACCTGAAGGCCTTCCCCGGTCGTCGCGGCTTGCGTTCACGCGTGAGCGAGAACCTGGAAATGGCACTGCTGGCCGATGGCGTGGCACCCGACAAGCTCTACCCGCTGGATATCGAACGCGGCTTCAAGGCGCTGGATCGCATCAAGCCCGCCATCCGCAAGTGGATCGAAACCACACCGGAAACTGTCAGCCTGATCGCCAGCAATGAGGTGGACTTCACCTACACCTATCTGAGCCGCGTCTTGCCGGCCCAGCGTGCCGGCACCTCGATCGCCATGTCGATGAAGCAGACCCTGAACAGCCTGGAATATCTGGCCGTGCCCAAATACGGCAAGAACACCAAGGCCGCCATGCAGTACGTCGCGTTCTGCCTGCGCCCGGATCGTCAGGCCGCGTTCTGCGAAACCGTCGAGTTCTCGCCCAACGTGGCCAGCGCCATGGACAAAGTCAGCGCCGATGCCCGCGCACGCATGCCCAACATGAAAGACCCCAACAGTATCGTGATCAACGACGCCTGGTGGGGCGAAAACTACGACAAACTGCAGCGCCGCTTCACCGAGTGGATGCTGACGTAAGTCCGCGGGCACAACCATGACTCATACGTTGAACACCAGGACGGTGATCGTCCTGCTGCTGCCCCTGTGCGCCGTGTTGATCCTGTTCTTCCTGTGGCCGCTCGGTCTGGTGGGCTGGACCAGCATCTACGACAACGGGCTCACGCTGCGCGGCTACGGCGAAGTGGCCCAGAGCACCCTGATTCACCGGGTGCTGGGCAACACGCTGCACATCAGCATCATCGCCACCCTCACCAGCCTGGTGCTGGGCTACGTCATTGCCCTGCATCTGGCGCGCATGCCGGCCAAGCGTCGCGCGCCCTATCTGGTGATGGTCATGCTGCCATTCTGGACCAGCATTCTGGTCAAGAGTTTCGCGTTCACGGTGGTGCTGGGCAACTCGGGGGTGATCAACCAGTTCCTGGGCTGGATATCGGGCGAAGCCTGGAATATCGAGATGATGTTCAACCGGATCGGCGTGGTGATCGGCATGACCAACTATCTGTTGCCCTTCATGGTGCTGCCCATCATGGCCAGCCTGATCAATCAGAACCGCAACCTGCACCTGGCGGCACAGATCATGGGGGCCGGCCCGATCCGCATTTTCACGCGCATCACCCTGCCGCTGAGTCTGCCCGGCGTGCTGGCTGGCGTGCTCATGTGCCTGACCCTGTCGATGGGCATGTACATCACCCCTGCGCTGCTGGGCGGAAGAAAAGACATGATGATGGCCAACCTGATCGACTTCTACACCCGCCAGACGCTGGACTGGAACCTGGCGTCATCCATCGCCATCGTGCTGCTGGCGCTCTCGGGCCTGCTGATCCTGCTGCTCTCCCGGGTTCAACGTGATCAGGACATGGTGCGATGATGGCGACGACCCTCAAACCCGCTGCGGCGCGTGACTCGCGCCACGTGCTCTGGCTGCTGGGATCGATCGGCGCATGGATCGGCTATCTGTTCCTGCTGCTGCCCAGCCTGGTCATCATTCCCATCTCGTTCGGTGGGGGACAGGAGCTGACCTTCCCGCCCAAGCGCTTCTCATTGGATCTGTTCATTCAGTTCTTCAATGACCCGGCCTGGTGGGGCGCTGCCGTCAAAAGCCTGATCGTCGCAGCCATCACCACGGTCATCTCGCTGGCGATCGGCCTGCCCGGTGCCTATGCCCTGGCCCGCGGGCAATTCCCCGGCAAAAAACTGCTGGAAGTTTTCACGCTGGCGCCCATGCTGGTGCCGGTGGTGGTGCTGGGCCTGGGCATGTACATGCATCTGGCCGCGCTCTCGATGGTGGACAACCTGCTGGGGGTGGCACTTGCCCACACCGTGCTGGTGGTGCCCTTCGTGATGGTGGCCGTGGGATCGGGGCTGCGCCACGCCGACCCGGCGCTGGAAACCGTTGCACTGATGATGGGCGCCTCGCGCACCCGGATCTTCTTCGAGGTGGTGCTGCCGCAGGTGAAAACCTCGGTGATGGTGGGCGCCATGTTCGCCTTTCTGATCTCGTTCGATGAAGTGGTCATCGCCTACTTCATCACGGGACCGGGCTCCACCACCTTGCCCGTGAAGATGTATAGCGCCATCCGGTGGGAAGTCTCGCCCATCCTGGCTGCCGTATCCACCCTGCTGACCGTGGTGTCGCTGGCGATCTGCCTGGGCATCATGGCGCTGCAACCCGCAGACAAACGCGCACCGTAAGGCGACTGAACATCATGGCTCCCACATACGACGCAGTGATCATCGGCGCAGGCCATAACGGCCTGACCTGCGGTGCCTACATGGCGCGTCAGGGCAAACGGGTGTGCGTGCTGGAACGACGCGACATCATTGGCGGCGCAGCGGTCAGCGAAGCGGTCTGGCCGGGCTACAAGGTCTCGGTTGCGTCCTATACGATGGCCTTGCTTCAACCGCGCATCATCGAGGAACTCGAACTCGCGCGTTACGGCTACGAGATCGTCAAACCCACCCCGATGATCCATTTCTATGGCAACGGCCGCTCGCTGATGTTCGGCGACAACCCGGCGCAAGTGACCGCCGACATCAGCCGCTACAGCGGCGCCGACGCACAGGCCTATCCCCGCTACCGCGAACATATGGTGCGCCTGGGCAAGATCGTCGAACAGATGCTCTGGGAAACACCGCCTGACCCGGCCGACGCCTCGCTCGGCGGTCGCATGCGCCTGCTGAAATTTGCCTGGGGCCACCGCAACATCGGCCAGCAGTTCTACGACCTGTACGATGTGCTGACCCTGAGCGCGCGCGACTACCTGGCACGCTGGTTCGAGTCCGACGAAATGATCTGCGCCCTGGGGTTCTACACCTCGTGCGGAGGCGCGGCCACCAGCATCTGCTCGCCCGGCTCGGCCTATGTGCTGCTGCGCGGGTTCATTCGCGACCATGCCACCGCTGCGGGGCCGGCAGGCTTTGTGAAAGGCGGCATGGGCGCCATCTCGGGGGCGATCGCGGCCTCGGGCCAGGCGCACGGCATGGAGATCCGCTGCGGCGTGGCCGTGAAATCAGTCAACGTGCAGAACGGCCAGGCGACGGGTGTCACGCTGGAATCGGGTGAAACCATCAACGCGACATGCGTGATCTCGAACGCCGCCACCAAGATTCTGTTCCAGAAACTGATCGCGCCTGCGCATGTGCCAGCCGACTTCCTCACACGCGTGAGCCAGATCCGCGATGCGTCCACCGCCTTCAAGGTCAATCTGGCCATGAACCGCCTGCCCACCTTCACCGATTTCTCGCCCGCACAGGCAGGCTTTGCCTACCCTGCGCAGGTGCGCATCGGCCCCAGCGTGGACTATCTCGAACACGCCTTTGA
>JBAZPE010000377.1:0-3574 GCA_041648375.1 Burkholderiaceae bacterium
CGGCCTCAGCCACCAGCAGGGGCTCGTCGCCCATCAGGACGTAAAGCGGGGCGAGCGGCCCGTTGATCGATCGCATCAGATCGATAAAACGGTCCACATCGAGTGTCGCCATGTCGGGATCAGCGCCGGATGCCGCCTGGCGAGCCGCTTTCGCGGCGCCAGATATCAGGCGCGGCATCATTTTGTGGCGTCATCGTCGGCAGGATGGGGTCCGGGCCGGTGGGGCTCTGGGTGCCGCTGCGCACGCGCTCGAAGTTGGTGCGCACCTCGGGCGACGAAATGCGGCGCACGATGCGCGCCACCAGACCAACCTCCAGGTCTTCGTAGATGCGCTGGAACTCGTCGTCCTTGGCCTGCATGAACTGATCATCGAAAGGCACTTCGCGCGAAGCGGAGAGGGCCGTGTCGCTCAGGATGAGCTGGCCTTTCGGGTCGGTGACCCGAAACACATAGGTAACGGTCAGTTCGTATTGTTCGACCCGCCCGACCGCGTTCAGGGATACCTCACGCAGGGAGCGGCTGCTTTGCAGCTGAGTGTAGATGGCCTGCGCTTCCTTCGGTGAAGCGACAAGCTTCGTCGCCGGCGACGACGCCCGCACCGCACGAATCAGCCCCACACCAAACGACGAGTTGTCGTTCACGCCGAGGTACAGCGTGTCAAAGGGCAGCGGATTCACCCCGCGCATGGTGAACCCGCAGGCAGTGAGCACGACGGCGATTGCAACGCCGGACAGGATGCGCGACCAAGTTTTCATGATGTTCTCTTAACCGACCACATTGACCAGCTTGCCTGGCACCACAATGACCCGCTTGGGGCTGCGTCCTTCGAGAAAACGTGCGACCGCTTCGTGCTCGGCAGCCTGCTTCTCGATCGCTTCGCGTGACGTTCCCGTTGCCACGCGCAGGGATCCACGCAGTTTACCGTTGACCTGCAGCATGAGATCCACCTCGTCGGCGATCAGGGCGGCTTCGTCGACCACCGGCCACGGTGCATCGAGCAGGTCACCCTCGCGCGCAGCAAATCCCAGTTCGGCCCACAGGCTCCAGGTGATGTGCGGCACCACCGGATACATCACCCGCAGCAGCACGCCGAACGCTTCGGCGCGCACGGCGTTGCCTTCCGCATCGTCGGCCAGCCCTGCGTTCTCGATCGCGTTCAGCAGCTTCATGCCTGCCGACACGACGGTGTTGTATTGCGTGCGCTGATAATCGTAGTCGGCCTGTTTCAGCACCGTATAGACCTCGCGACGCAGCGCCTTGGCTGCAGACGAGCGGGCGGCTGACGCCACGACACTACCGTTCAGGCCACGTTGGACTGCCTCGCGTGCCGCGTAACTCTGATTCCAGAGGCGACGCAGGAATCGGTTCGAGCCTTCGACACCGGAGTCCGACCATTCCAGGGTCTGCTCAGGCGGGCTGGCGAACATCACGAACAAGCGTGCCGTGTCGGCACCGAGCGTGTCGATCAGCGCCTGGGGATCGACGCCGTTGTTCTTGGACTTCGACATGGTGCCGATGCCGCCGTAGTCGACGCTGGAGCCGTCCGAACGCAGCTTGGCACCTACGATGGCGCCCTTCTCGTCGAGAATGTTCTCGACTTCCTCGGGCCAGAAATACTCGATGCCACCTTGCGGTTGACGCCGTGAGTAGATGTGGTTGAGCACCATGCCCTGGCACAGGAGTTTGGTGAAGGGCTCGTCGAAGTTCACCAGTCCCAGGTCGCGCATGACCTTGGTCCAGAAGCGTGCATACAGCAGATGCAGCACCGCGTGCTCGATGCCGCCGATGTACTGGTCCATCGGCATCCAGTAATCGTTGCGGGCATCGACCATGGCCTGATCGTTGCCAGGCGAGGTGTAGCGCATGAAGTACCACGAGGAATCCACGAAGGTGTCCATCGTGTCGGTCTCGCGCCTGGCGGCTTTCCCGCAACGGGGGCAACTGCAGGCAAGGAACGGCTCGTGCTTGGTCAGCGGATTGCCGCTGCCATCGGGAATGAGGTCATCGGGCAGAATGACTGGGAGATCCGCCTCGGGCACGGGCACCGGTCCGCAGTCTGCACAATGAATGATGGGGATCGGCGTGCCCCAATAGCGCTGGCGCGACACGCCCCAATCGCGCAGGCGATAGGTGGTCTGCTTTTCGCCCAGGTGCTTGGCGGCCAGCGCCACCGCGACGGCATCGACCGCGGCCTTGTGATCCAGCCCGTTGAACGGTGCCGAATGCACGGTCACGCCTGCATGCTTGTCGCCATACCAGTCGTGCCATGTGGTGTCGTCGTAGGACTTGTCACCCACTCCCACCACCTGCTTGATCGGCAGGCCGTATTTGCGGGCAAAGATGAAGTCGCGTTCGTCGTGCGCAGGCACACCCATGACCGCGCCGTCGCCATAGGTCATGAGCACATAGTTGCCCACCCACACGTCCACCAGATCGCCGGTGATGGGGTGCACCACCTGCAGTCCGGTACGCATGCCTTCCTTCTCGCGTGTGGCCATTTCGGCCTCGGTCGTGCCGCCGGCACGGCAGGCCTCGATGAACGCAGCCAGCTCGGGCTGATCGCGCGCGGCATGGGTGGCCAGCGGGTGCTCGGGCGCCACCGCGCAGAACGTCACGCCCATGATGGTATCGGCACGGGTGGTGAAGACGTAAAGCAGACCATCCTGAATCAGGGCGCCGGTATCGTCACGAATGGTGTGGGTGAATGCAAAGCGCAGCCCTTCGCTCTTGCCGATCCAGTTTTCCTGCATCAGGCGCACGCGCTCGGGCCAGCCGGGCAGGCCGTTTTGCACCTTGTCCAGCAGTTCGTCGGCGTAATCGGTGATGCGCAGGTAATAGCCCGGGATTTCGCGCTTTTCCACCAGCGCGCCAGAGCGCCAGCCCCGGCCGTCGATGACTTGTTCGTTGGCCAGGACGGTGTTGTCTACCGGGTCCCAGTTCACGACCTGCGTCTTGCGATAGGCGATGCCTTTTTCGAGCATCTTCAGGAACAGCCACTGGTTCCACTTGTAGTAGTCGGGATCGCAGGCGCACATTTCGCGCGACCAGTCGATGGCCAGCCCCATCGCCTGCATCTGCTTCTTCATGTAGGCGATGTTGTCATAGGTCCATTTCGCCGGCGGGACCTTGGACTTGATGGCCGCGTTTTCCGCCGGCATGCCGAACGCATCCCATCCCATCGGCATCAGCACGTTGTAGCCGCGCATGCGCAACTGGCGCGCCATCATGTCGTTGATGGTGTAGTTGCGCACGTGCCCCATGTGCAGCTTGCCGCTGGGGTAGGGCAGCATGGAGCAGGCATAGAATTTGGGCTTGGCGCTGCCGTCGGCCGTCCGGGCGTTTTCATCGACCCGATAGGCGTCACGCGCTTGCCAGTTGGCTCGGGCGGTGGCTTCGACGGAAAGGGGGAGGTAGCGTTCCTGCATGGCGTGATATCGACTTATATGGACGTCGCCCGCACGAAAGTCGGTCGACCAAACCATCGATTATAGGAGGTGCGCAGACTTGGCGCAGCACGAGGTCGCGTCAACCGTGTGCTGACGGTGAATGCCGGCTGCTACAGTGTGCGCCGATA
>JBAZPE010000378.1:0-3573 GCA_041648375.1 Burkholderiaceae bacterium
CTGCAATCCGAGCCCTGGACCGAGCCGCAGATCGACACCGTGCTGGCGCTGCGAAACTCCATTATCGGCATCGTCATGCGCAACGCCGAGGAACTTGCCGATCTGGCGGGTGAGCTCAAGCGCATCAACGCCGAGCTCGAAGCGTTTTCCTATTCGGTATCGCACGATTTGCGTGCGCCTTTCCGGCACATCGTGGGCTATGCCGAACTGTTGCGCGAATTGCCTGCGTTGAGCAACGATCCGCAGGCCGAGCGCTATGTATCGACCATCATCGACAGCGCGCATACCGCCGGCAAGCTGGTCGACGGGCTGCTGGGGTTTTCTCAGACCGGGCGCATTTCCCTATCGAAACGGCCTGTCGTCATCAACGATCTGGTGCAGGACTGCCTGCGTGTGCTGGAACCCGATATGAAGGATCGGGTCATTGAGTGGACGATCGGTGACCTGGGGCGTGCGGTGGGCGATGCCAATATGTTCCGTCAGGTCTTTCAGAATCTGCTGAGCAACGCCATCAAGTATTCCCGCACGCGGGAGGTCGCCAAGATTTCCGTGCGGCGCGAGATGACGGCCAGCGAAATCGTGTTTTCGGTGTCTGACAACGGCGTGGGTTTCGACATGCGCTATATCGACAAGCTCTTTGGCGTCTTCCAGCGCTTGCATCGCATGGAAGAGTTCGAAGGGACCGGGATCGGCCTGGCTAATGTGAAGCGTATCGCCCAGCGCCATGGTGGGCGCGCGTGGGCGGAAGGGCGCCTGGGCGAAGGCGCGACGTTTTATTTTTCTATTCCCAAACATTCTGAATAATGATCGACGCAGATGCTTAAAAAACTACTGCTGGTAGAAGATAATCCCAAGGATCTCGAATTGACCTTGGTGGCGCTTGAGCGCAGTTTGCTGGCCAATGAGGTCGTGACGGCGCGTGACGGTGTGGAAGCCGTCGAATGGCTCTTCTGTGAAGGCGCGCATGCCGGTCGTGAGCGCGAGGATCCGGCCGTGGTGCTGCTGGATCTGAAATTGCCGCGCATGGATGGGCTGGAAGTGCTGGCCAAGATCAAGGGTGATCAGGCTACGCGCCATATCCCGGTCGTGATGCTGACCGCTTCGCGCGAAGAGGCTGATCTGGTGCGCAGCTACGACCTTGGCGTCAATGCGTTCGTGGTCAAGCCAGTCGATTTCCAGGACTTCTTCAAGGCCATTCGTGATCTGGGGATGTTCTGGGCCGTGATCAATGAACCGCATCCGGGGCGTCGCCCACCGGACGTACCGATGAAAGTCACGGAAGTCTGATCTTGCCGAATTCGCCTGTTCGTATCCTCCTGCTGGAAGACAGCGATCTGGACACCGAGTTGCTCCAGGCCAGCCTGAGACGGGGCGACGTGAAGCACGACATCGTTCGTGTCTGGTCGCGTGCAGACTACGAGCGCACCCTTCTTGCCCAGCCATTCGATCTGGTTCTGGCTGACTTCGTGCTGCCGGACTTCGATGGCATGTCGGCCCTGGCCTTCGCGCATGAGCACCGGCCCGATGTGCCGTTCATCTTTGTGTCGGGCACGCTGGGTGAGGATGTTGCGATCGAGTCGTTCAAGCGCGGCGCAACCGATTACGTGATCAAGCAGCGGCTGGATCGGCTGCCGGCCGCCATTCGGCGGGCGCGATCCGAATGGCGTGAGCGCGTGGCGCGCCGCCAGGCCGAGCAGCGGCTGCGTGAGGTCAACGCGTCGCTTGAGGCAACGGTGGCCGAGCGCACCAAGGAACGCGACCTGGTGTGGCGTCTGAGCCAGGACCTTTTCTTTCTGGCTGAACGCGATGGTCGCCTGAGCAGTGTCAATCCCGCCTGGACGAATCTGCTGGGCGTGGAGGCTATTGCCGCACAGGGCCGCCTGCTGGAAGATCTGGTGGACGAGGCCGAGCGACCTGTGGTGGCGCGCGTGTTGACCCGCTTCGATCAGGTCACGGTGGTGCGCGACATCGATCTGCGTATGCGCGCTGCCGATGGCACCACGCGAATCGTCACCTGGACGTTCGTAAAACTGCCTGATGGACGATTTTACGGCGCGGGGCGTGATATTTCCGAGCGCCTGCATCTTGAAGCGCAACTGCGCCAAGTGCAGAAAATGGAATCCATCGGCCAACTGACTGGCGGCGTGGCGCACGATTTCAATAATCTGCTGACCATCATTCTGGGTAACCTCGAAACCTTGCAGCGGGCACAGAACGACGACACGCCCCAGCGCTTGCGTAACGCCACGGCGAACGGCCTGCGCGGGGCAGAGCGGGCGGCCGAACTCATTCGCAGCCTGCTGGCATTTTCGCGCCGACAGGCGCTGGAACCGCAGGCCGTTGACGTCAATCTGCTGCTCAGCGGGTTGTCGGATCTGCTGGGTCGCACGCTGGGCGAACACATCGCCATCGAGTCGCATGCACAGTCCGATGCCTGGCAGACCTTTGTCGATCTAAACCAGCTCGAAAATGCAGTGATCAATCTTGCAGTGAATGCGCGCGACGCGATGGGCGCCGGCGGCAAGCTGGTGCTGGGCACCCAGAATGTGGTGCTGGACGAAGCCTATTGCGAGCAGCATTCGGATTGTTCGCCTGGCGACTATGTGGTGCTGTCCGTGGCTGACAGCGGCGTAGGCATGTCCGACGACGTCATGGCGCGCGCCTTCGATCCTTTTTTTACGACCAAGGCCGAGGGCGAGGGCACCGGGCTGGGGCTGAGCCAGGTTTATGGCTTCGTGCGCCAAAGTGGCGGCCATGTGCAGATGGACTCCCAGCTCGAGCATGGGACGACCATTCGCCTGTTCCTGCCGCGCATCGGCAGCCAGACGCGCAAACACGTCGTGATCCATCGTGAGAACGGCGAGACGCCACGCGCTGTCGGTGCAGAAACCATTCTGGTCGTAGAGGACGAGGCCGATGTGCGCGCCCACTCCACCGAAACACTGCGCGAGCTGGGCTACCACGTGCTGGAGGCTGAAGACGGCGCACAGGGATTGAGGGTGCTGGGCGCCCACCCGGACATTAAACTGTTGTTCACCGACGTGGGCTTGCCCAACGGCATGAACGGCAAGATGCTGGCTGATCAGGCCGTGGCCATGCGCCCAGATCTATCGGTTTTGTTCACATCAGCCTATGCGGCCGAGGTTCTGGTCAGTGACAATCGCCTGGACGCGGGTGTGGCATTGATCACCAAGCCTTTCACCGTCATGGGGCTGGCGCAACGCGTGCGTCAGGCACTCGATGAGGCACGGGCCAGGCCGCCCGCAGAGCAGTCCGCACAGACGCCTGCGACCGGCATGGTGACCGCATCCGACCCGATTCAGCATCATGCGAAAGCGCAACCATCCCGGCGGAGCAAACCCCTGGAGGTTCTGCTGGTCGAGGACGACTTCATGCTGCGTACGCTGGCCGTGGAATCGCTGATGTCCGAGGGCTTCGAGGTTCAGGAGGCGGGCTCGGTGCGCGAGACGACGGACATGGTGCAGGCTCGCGGCATCGACAGCTTCGATCTGGCAGTCATCGATATCGGCCTGCCCGATGGGCGGGGCGACACGCTGGCCAAGACGCTGCGTG
>JBAZPE010000379.1:0-3571 GCA_041648375.1 Burkholderiaceae bacterium
TATCGCCATCTATGAGGCAACCCAATGACTTGGAAAACCGTTATCTCGTCCGTGGCGCCATGGATCGGTACCGCGCTGGGCGGGCCATTGGGTGGCATGGCCGTGTCGGCCGCAGCTGACGCGCTGGGCCTGTCAGACAAGACCGAGGCAGCCATCAAGCAGGCCATCGGTGGTGTCAGCCAGACCGACCTTTTGGCACTCAAGCAAGCCGATCAGCAGTTTGCCCTGCGCATGCAGGAGATTGGCTACCAAAACACTCAGGCACTCGAGCGTATCGCCTTCGAGGATCGTGACAGTGCGCGTAACCGGGAGATAGCCACCGGTGATCGCACGCCCCAGGTGCTGGTGTTTTGTCTGCTGCTGGCCTGGGTAATCGCAAATATTCTGCTGTTTACCTATGCCATTCCGGAGGGTAACCGTGAGCTACTATCGCGTGCGCTGGGCTCCCTGGACACGCTGCTGGGGCTGGCGTTCGCCTACTTCTATGGTTCGACGTCAGGCGGCAAGCTGAAATCTGAACTGCTCGCGAAGACACCTGGTTCGTGAATCCATGTCCGAGTCTTCGCTCCACGGAAAATGAATTCCTTATTCGATTCGGAGCTTCTGGATATTATCTAACCAACTGGACTTAAAAGAGGCGATTGTGAATTTCATACACATACTGGTAGGGTCCTAGCCGGGGCTTCATGGGCTGTCGTTTTACGTCAGCCGATATCTTGACACACGACGCGGCAGCGCCTATCAGCGAGCCGATTACGGGAAGATCCAAGAAAACGTCGCCCCTTTCATACCCCCTGATTACCTTATCAAGGGTGATGTCTAGACTGCACTTAATATTTGAAATGCGGAGCGGGAGTTGCCACTCCCTGCCGGTGCGCAAGACATCTAGGCAAGCGGTTTCGATATGCTGGCGATGTGAATTAAGTGCGCTAATGGGCGTTTCGGACCGCGAGATGATTGCGCCGAACTTATCGATCTCTGCCATGAGTCGCTGGAGTTCCGGCAAACGTTTTGCTTTGAACTCGAAAATATCTTCGAACGGTGCATCCTCGTCCGGGATAGGGATAGCACGCACCAATTCCACAACGGTCTGGTCTGAAGATCCAAGAGGCATAGCGAGCCAGTTAAACGACTTCTCGCCCGTCGCCATCGACCATTTTCCAGGCTCCATCTCGTCTAGATGTTTAAACGCAGGGATGTGTACTGCCTCAAACTTATTCAGTTCGAGAAGTGGCGCATGAATTGTCACTTCCTTAATAAATCCACCTTCGATCAAACTGTCGACATCATCTCCAAGCTGGAACTGAATCATATTATGTCGCGATACAGCGATGTCATCCCAGAATAAGAGCGCGTATCTCAGTTGATGCGGGTCCACCTCGCCAGTTCGAATGCTTGTCTGGCCGTCAATATCGTCAATGTTGATTTCTGGCGATATTAGAACGCCGCGTTTTTTTTCAACTAGATCCCTCGCTAGCCTTCCAAAGGCTGGATCCGCATCCTTCCTGCGTCTAGCTTCACCCATTTTCTTCTCGCAAATCTGATGACAACTCTGCTTTTACTCGACAGTGCGAACTTTTTGAAGCTTCTACCGCTGAGGGTTTACCCGCTCCGCACGACAGGCCGACCAATACCAGTGACTGTGCTTGTTATGGCGCAGCTGCTTGCGCTCGTAGTAGCTGATCACGCGGCCGGCGTGACTTGCATCGATCTCGACAGTGTGTTCTTTCTTCTAAGCGCGCTCTGGGTCGGGCAGGGAGCGTATATCCAATGCGACGTCTTGCCCTTGGACCTCGGATAGGATGCCATTCATAACGATCTCGAATGCTGTATGAATGAGCAGCATTTTCCGACGTCAGATCGGCTCGATCGCGTCAGGAAGTTGGTAGCGAGTGCTGTTCATTTTGGTCGTAACGCGGTACCAAACGAATGCCGATTCAGGGCGCCCGGCGGCCATGACCTTCTTGGCACGCGAAACTGGCGTGGCTGGATCGGCCCATTCCTGGGCATCTTCGGGCGTGAGCACAACAGGTCGGCGATCGTGGATATCCACCATGCCACCGGCGGAGTCGTCAGTGACGATTGCCATGCCATGTTCCTTGTCGGGTTCGGCGCCAGGCTTCCAGCCGGACACGGTGGCCATCAGGATGGGCTTGCCATCCTTGGGATGGATGAACCACGGGACCTTGCTGTCGCCTTCCTTTGTCCATTCGTACCAGCCATCGGCAGGCACGATCATCCGGCCATGCTCAATCGGGCCGCGCCAGAATGATTTCTTAGGGTCAAGGATGGTGTCCATGCGAGCGTTGCTCACAGGGCTGCGCTTGTACCAAGCAGGGGCGTAGCCCCAGAACAGCCGATCAACTACGGGCTCGCCAGTAATGTGATGCATGACTAGGGGGCGGGTGCCGGGCGGGACGTTGTAACGCGGCCCGGCCGGGTCGTCCGCCAACTTGCGCGGGTTCCATCGGATTGTCTCGACGTAATCGAGTGGGCCCGCTTTCTGGACTATTCGACCGCACATGTCAGCACCTCTCCAAGGGTTCAGTTGGCAGTATATGTGCTGTCTAAAACTCCGTGGCCTTCCTCGTGAAATCAAGGGCTTAGGCGGTTCAGTACATCGTAATGAATTAGACAGCGCCCAGCCAGATAGGCATCAAAATCAACGCGTTAAGATTGATTTCCGATGTTATGACCGAATACATCATCATCGTGGGGCTGGTCGCGATTGGCGCCATTGCCGTCTATCAATTGTTCGGCCAGGTCGTACGTGGGCAAACGGCTGCGGTCGCGCGCGAGCTTGCCGGTGAATCCGGTGCTGCCGAATCGCGCAAGGCCCAGAGCGCCGCCAAGAAAGCCAGCGATCAGGCCAAGACCAAATCATTGAAGTCGTATACCGGCAATGCCAAAGCCGGGTCGTGATCGATGTGCCGTGCCGCTGCACCACACCGGCCCAGCTGGCCGCCAGTGTGGTCAGGGCCTGGTGCTGGGCCTATTCGCAGCCAGTGCTGCGGGCCTCATGCTGGTGATGGTCTATAACGTCGGCCAGGTGGCGCTTGCCCGCTCCCGGCTCACCCAGGCTACCGATGCGGCCGCCTACAGCGGTGCACTGGTGCAGGCGCGCACGCTCAATATGCTGGCGCACGTGCAACGCACCCAGGTCGGCCATCAGGTTGCCCTGGCTCATCTGGTGACCCTGGGCGCCTGGGCGCAGTTCGCCGATGCGCAGCATGCCAATCAGCAGCGCGGGAACCCACCCGGCATGATCATCGGACGCTTTTTCGGGCCCGTGCATCGGCGCGCCTACCGCCAATCGAAAGCGCTCGCCGCAGGCACGCAATCGGCGCTTGCACGCGCCATCAAAGGGCATGACAACGCCACGCACGTCACGCTTGCCAATGTGGCGCGGGCGCTGGTGCAGGGTCTGCCGATCTCGCGCGCCGCCGCGATCGACCAGGTACTGGCCGCAAACCTGCCACAATCCCTCTCGGCGGCGCCCACCGTGCAGTGGGACCTCACACACGACGATTGGGCCTCGTTACTCGTTCGACGTGAGCCCGCGGCAGCCGAT
>JBAZPE010000380.1:0-3565 GCA_041648375.1 Burkholderiaceae bacterium
GGCCCACCGCATCATTGAACGACGGCACGCGCGCGACAAGCGCAGCAAAAGCCGGTTCAGTCGAGCCTGTCGAAGCCGCCCGTTCGGTCAGGCCTGTGTACCGTGCGGCGTTGGTCGTAGGTGTTGCGGGCAGCGCCTCAGTGAAGCCTGTCGAGGGCGACGGATCGTGCGCCTGTCGCACAGGCACGCGCAGCAGCCACTGGAGAATCCACCCGTAACGCCCCTGATGGCCCAGAAACACGCGCGCGACGTTGATATCGTCACTGCCCTGCGCGCTCGCAGGCACCAGCGCATCCAGGCGGGCCTGGGCCAGCCATCGGGGCTGTGCACGCAACTGGCAGGCAATGTCGCTGCGCGCAAGTTCGAACAAGGCCGGCACCATGGCCTGCACCCGCGCCGATTTCAGCGCGCGTGTGTCATTTGCCCCGAAGCCGCCCAGCGTTTCGACCGTGCCATCGGAAAACAGAACATCGGCCCCCACGACACCGGTCGCGGCGGTTTCGCCCGATCGCACATCATCGTGGCGCCCGCAGGCCCATTGCGCCAGCGTCATCTGCGCCGCCCCGCCTGCAAATTGTGTCAGCCCGGCATCGGCCAGCGCACCCAGCGTGCAACCCGCCTGGGCGCGCCACACCGCCTGGGCGCCCTCACCATAACGCTTCAGCGCCTGCAGGCGCGAAGGATCGACCACCAGGCTTGCGCGCGGTGCCTCGGTGGCATCGGCCATCGCATCGATGTGCCCGCCACCGTGCACACGCAGGCATAATGCGACGTCGTATTCGGCGCACAGCCCACGGGCCAGCAGCACGTCCCCGTCGTCCTGCGGCACGAACAGCCAGCGCTTGCCGCCCTGTGTCGTCACGGGAGTGAGCACGCCGTTGGCGGCACGGGCCAGCCGCTCTTCGAACGCAGCAAGGGCATCGGCACTACGCCAGCCGGTAATAAAAAAACGACGACCCGACTGCATGACTACAATTCCTTTTTCCACTCGAGAACGTCAGCCATGGCACGCCTTGCTTCACGAACCCAACAATTCTTGACCTTTCAGGTCGTTGAACTCTTCAAACAGGCGCAGCAGCGCCGTGAGGCAGGCCATGACGTGATCAGCATGGGCATTGGCGAGCCTGATTTCACCGCGCCCGTGCAAGTACTGGACGCGCTGGACACCGCTGCGCGAGCAGGCCATTCGGGCTATTCAGCCCCGGCCGGCATCTGGCCCCTACGCGAGGCCATTGCGCAATTCTATGCTACCCACTTCGGCGCCAGTGTCGATCCGAAGCGTGTGCTGGTGACCGCGGGCGCCTCGGGCGCACTGGCGCTGGCCTGCGCGGCGTTGATCGACCCGGGTGCCGAGGTGCTCATGCCCGACCCCTCCTATCCTGCAAACAGCAACTTCATCCTGGCGGCAGGCGGCGTTCCACGACTGATTCCCGCCACGGCACAAGCGCGCTATCAGTTATCGGCAGAAGATATCCGCGCGCATTGGGGGCCCGAGACGCGCGGCGTGCTGATCGCCTCGCCCAGCAACCCGACCGGCACCAGCGTCACTCGAGAGGCGCTGCGCGAGATCATCGAGGAAGTACGCAGCCGTGACGGCTTCATCATCATGGATGAGATCTATCTTGGCCTGTCCTACGACGGCCAGGCCCAATCGGCGTTGACCCTCGATGACGACATCATCATCGTCAACAGTTTCTCCAAGTACTTCCACATGACCGGCTGGCGTCTGGGCTGGCTGATCTTGCCCGAGGCCATCAGCGAACACGTTGAAAAGATTGCCGCCAGCCTGGCGATCTGCGCGCCGACTCTGGCCCAGCACGCCGCACTGGCGTGCTTTACGCCGGATGTGCTGGAGATCTATGCAAATCGCATGCAGGCGTTTCGGCAACGCCGCGACTATCTGCTCCAGGCGTTCAAACAGCTGGGGCTGCACGTGCCGGTCGCACCCGACGGCGCCTTCTACATTTACGTGGATGTGTCCGACACGGGCCTGGACAGCGTCACGTTTTCGCAACGACTGCTGTGCGAGGCCAACGTGGCGGCGGTGCCGGGCATCGATTTTGGTCCCGCCCACGGCCTGCATACGGTTCGGTTCTCCTACGCCACCAGCCTGGAGCGCCTGAAGGAGGCCGTGGCCCGAATCGAACAGTGGCTGCCCGGCGTGCGGGCAGGACACGCCGCGGATCGGGAAGCGGTCAGTCTTCCCGCGTGAGCGCGATGCCGGAGGCCAGCGCCAGGCGCCGGCGTTCGGCCTGAACCTTGTTGCTGTAACCGCCATCTGACGGACCAGTGGCGCCGACATAACATGACAGCCCGCCATTGACCGATCCCCTGCGCGCAATGCAGTCGCGCAGAATCACCGAGCCGACCTTGATGTTGGCCACCGGATCGAGCGCCGCATTGTCACCGAACTTCTCGAATTTCTCCTGGTGCACGCGCGTCATCACCTGCATCAGGCCCTGCGCGCCCACCGGGCTTTCGGCGTAGGGGTTGTAGCGTGACTCGATCGCCATGACCGCAAGCAGCAGCAGCGGATCAATCTTGTGATTCGCACCTTCCTTGTAGGCGGTATCGACCAGCACCTGCGTGGCGTCGCTGGCCACCTTGTATTTACGTGCAATGTAGTTGCGCAAGGCCTCGACCTGGGCGACATTCGCTCCGCCGGGCGCTGGCGCCTCGGCACGCTTGCGTTCGATGCGCAGTGGTGTGAGGAATGCGGTGGCATTGGACGTTGGCGAAGTCGGAACGGCCAGCACCTCGGCCCCACCCTCGGTTTCCAAGGGGATGCCGAATGCGATATCCTGCCCGGATTGCAGACTGGGCGCGAGTGACGCAAGCAAGGCACCGTGCACCTGCAGCGCCTGTACGCGCAAGCCTGGCAGTGCAAAGCCAATACTGACGGTCACGATAACGGCAATGCCCAGATACACGGAGCACAGCCGTAGCCATTCACCTATCACGCGATAGGCACGTTCGATGATGCGGTTGACGTCGACGCCGGTAGCGGACGCGTGGGCCATAGGACCTCCCAGGCGTTGAAACAGGCCCGATCTTAACCGCTATGCGCGAAACTAAACGTAACAACATCTTCCGGAATTTGCCTTGAAATACCGAGACTTACGAGATTTTATTGCCCAGCTCGAACAGCGCGGCGACCTCAAACGCATCACGGCGCCGGTCTCGACGCGGCTCGAAATGACCGAGATATCGGACCGGGTCCTGCGCGCTGGCGGACCGGCGCTGCTGTTCGAAAACGTGCAGCACAACGGCAAGCCGGCGAGCATGCCGGTGCTCACCAACCTCTTCGGCACGCCCGATCGCGTGGCGTGGGGCATGGGCGCGCAATCCACGCATGCACTGCGTGATGTCGGGGAACTGCTGGCCTCGCTTCGCGAACCCGAACCGCCCAAAGGCTTCAAGGATGCCCTGGCCAAGGTCTCCATGCTCAAGGCGGCGTTGTGGGACATGAGCCCGCGCACCGTACGCAGTGCGGCCTGCCAGGAAGTCGTGATCGAGGGCGACGATGTCGACCTGGGTCAGTTGCCACTGCAACTGTGCTGGCCTG
>JBAZPE010000381.1:0-3563 GCA_041648375.1 Burkholderiaceae bacterium
GAACTCGTGAATTTCTGCCTTGATCCAGTGAACCGCGAAGGAGACCAGACGCACCCCACGCTCGGGGTCGAAACGCTTGACGGCCTTCATCAGGCCGACGTTGCCTTCCTGAATCAGATCGGCATGGGGCAGGCCATAGCCCAGATACTGGCGGGAAACCGACACCACCAGGCGAAGGTGCGAGAGCACCAACTCGCGTGCGGCCGAGACGTCTTCGTTATCGCGCAGACGACGGCCAAGCGCAGTTTCCTGCTCGGGCGAGAGGATGGGCAGGCGGTTGACTGCCGAGATATAAGCGTCGATCGTTCCGAGTGCGCCCGGATTGGCAATGGCCATCGTCAGGGCGTTTCCCGGAACTGCCAAAGCATTCTGGGTTTGATTCATGGAAGAGCCTCCAGGAACGATCACTTTCATAGGAAGTAGATTTTAGCACTCGCGTAGTGTGAGTGCCAATTCGACGATATGGCCGAGAGAAAGTTCCCGGCATCTGGCGTTCCCAACTTACCCCGCACCCTGTAAAGGAAGGCTGCAGGAAGAGCCCGCCGCACGGAGGGAAGTCCACAGGACTTGGTCAGACGACGGCTGACGTTACCAGCCGTGCTCCTTGAGCCAGGCCGCCGTGCGCTCGTCGTCGGGTCGCACGAACAGCGCCCCGCGAGGGTCGACATACACGCGGTAGCGCGCGCCATCGAACATGGGCATGTAGGCCCCGCTTCCAAACACCACGTCCACGAACGGGAGCCAGTTCGGGAACTGTCGTTTCAGTTGCCCCAGATCCGGCACATCCCAGTCGTCCAGTGCGTAGGCCGAGCGCTGAGCAGTGCGTTCCTGCGCCACATCTTCATACCGCCCCGACAGGCGATCCAGCCGGTAAAGCGCCGGCACGCCGGCCATCAGCGCCGGCAGGCGCCAGCGCACGATGCGGGCATCGATCTGCCATTGGTCGCCGGTCAGCACGTATTCGCGTGTCCCGCCGCGAGGGCTGCTCGTGGTGGCGGTGAACTGCTGCTGTGCCGTCTGGCGAAGCTCGACCTGCGCTACCGGCACATCACTGGTCAGTCGCAGAAACTGCACCAGGGACAGGGCCAGCAATGCGGAGGTGCCCGCCAGTGCCAGCATCAGCAGACCAATGAGTCGGCGAATGGGCCGCACGCGGAACCGCTTGCGACCCAGCGCGTCGCGCGAGCCGCCCCGCCCGAAAAACATTTTCAGGCCGGGAATAAACAGAATCAAGGCCAACAGGCCGATCCAGATAAAGGGCGCCATGCCTTCGATCACGCTCGGCTCCTGGGTCTACGGGTTGGGGAAGCCCAGTATACGGTTGACCATCAATGCGCCAGCTGTTGCGCATGAAAGCGGATGTGATCGTCCATGAACGTGGAAATGAAGTAGTACCCGTGGTCAAACCCCTCGTGACGCCGCAATTCAAGCGGTTGGCCAGCGGCCGCGCAGGCCTGCTCGAATACGTCGGGATACAACTGATCGACCAGAAAATTGTCCGATAGGCCCTGATCGATCAGGATGCCCTGCGGAAACGGGCGCTTGGCCTGGCGCATGAGAGCCGAGGCATCCCACGCCGCCCAAGCAGAAGCATCCGCCCCCAGATAACCGGTGAAGGCCTTTTTGCCCCACGGACACTGCGTGGGCGCGGCGATCGGGGCGAAGGCAGACACCGACCGGAACTTGGTCGGGTTGCGCAGCGCCAGCACCAAAGCGCCATGACCGCCCATGGAATGCCCGAAAATGCCGATACGCTCGCGGTCAGCACCCAGGGCAGTGGTCGCCAAACCATGGAGTTCATCCACGATATAGGTATACATACGATAGTGATCCCGCCAGGCAGGCTCGGTGGCATCCAGATAGAAGCCAGCACCCGTGCCGAAATCCCAGTCGTCGCCTTCCCCCTGGACGCCCGCGCCGCGTGGGCTGGTGTCGGGGGCGACAAGCATGATGCCCAGTTGCGACGCCAGTCGTTGCGCACCTGCCTTGATGGGGAAGGTCTCTTCCGTGCAGGTCAGTCCAGCCAGGTAGAACAGCGTGGGCACGGGGCCCGCAGCGGCGGCGTCTGGCACGTACACCGCAAATCGCATCGGTAGCCCGATGGTGGCCGAATGATGTCGATAAAAGCGCTGCCATCCGCCGTGACTACGATGCTGCGAGAGCAGCTCAAGTCCGGGCGTGGTGGGGTTGGTCGTCATCGTCTCTCCATCTATCAATCGGTTCAGGGCACAGCCCCTGCTGATCCGGTACATGCGGACCTAATGTATGAATTGGTCACGCCGAATCGTCAGACGAATGGTAACCTGCGCTCTCCTTCGCGACGTCCGTTTTCCTACTGCCAAGAGGACGCCCCACCATGGCCCGCCTACCTCGTTTGTACGCACCAGGATTGCCTCAACTGGTGCAGGCAAATTTTGCAGCGCCGCTGGCTGCCCCCTCACAACCCGCACCCGTCGATATTCTGAACCAGCTTGGTGTCTGGCTGGGCGAATCGGCGCATCGTCAGCGTGTGGCGGTTCATGGCTGGCTGTTGGCCACCGATCGGGTGCTGTTGCTTGCCACGCCCCAGGACGAAGATGGCCTGCCACGCCTGATGCAGACGCTGGGGCGCAATCTGGCGGCACGCATGCGAAATGGGCGGGTGTTCGCCGGACGCTACCACTCGGCGCTGGTCGAACCCGGGGTCTGGGTGCTGCCAGCCCTGGTGTGGCTGGAATCGGCCCCATTGCGCGCCGCACAGCCGCACGATCCGGAACGCTGGCCGTGGTCTTCTGCAGCCAATCACACCGGTGCTACCGCAGCGGGCGCGACCTGGCTATCTGATCACAAGGATTACTGGACATTCGGCAATACGCCATTCGATCGCCAGGCCAACTATCGCCGCATGCTCGGAGAAGGCCTGTCACGCCTGCAGGAAGAGCAGATCACACGCGCGATTTCCGGCCAGTGGGCGCTCGGCTCGGCGGCATTTCTGCAGAGCCTTGATCAGACGGCAAGCCGACGCGTGGCGCCAGGCAAGCGCGGGCGCCCCCGCAAGGCGGTGAATGCCGCGGATAACGATGCCGCTTAGCGGGATGCACTGGCAGATCAATAGGATATTGATACGTCCCTGATTATTTCACGACTAGATCGGTAGGCTAATAAACGGGGACGCACCCCATTTAATTTTGTTGCGCACCCCGGGCGACGGCGTTATTGTTCGGTTCCTGCACTGCAACAAACGGTTGTTGTGCGCGAACCCATCGCAGCACCGCGCGAGGACGCCATGCCCCACATTACCCCTACCGAATCCTGTAGCACCGTGACCGAAACGACCATCGATGCCACCCGCATCGGTCTGGCGCGTCAGGCCATTCCTTCGGCCGAAGGCCTCTACAGCCCGACCAATGAACACGATGCTTGCGGCGTGGGTTTCGTGGCGCACATCAAGGGCCGCAAGAATCACGCAATCATTCAGCAAGGTCTGAAGATTCTCGAGAATCTCGACCACCGTGGTGCCGTGGGTGCCGACAAGCTGATGGGCGACGGGGCCGGCATTCTCATCCAGATTCCCGATACGCTCT
>JBAZPE010000382.1:0-3561 GCA_041648375.1 Burkholderiaceae bacterium
TTGTGTGGCGGGCACCTGGCAAACCCCGACGGATGGTTTTGGTGGCGCATTCGGCAGGAATAGCAAGCATGGGTGCCAGATGTGGGGTGGCGAATCCATGCGCAATCCCCGCACGGGGGACTGCAGTTGTCCGGCGGGGTATCGGGCGGTACCCATCGCCGAGGGCGGGCGCTGGTACGAGCGCGGTGGCTACACCTTTGGCTTCATCTGCATTCGATAGTTTGGGATGAACGCGCGCCTACTCTATAATTGAAAATTCGCCTAAATGCCGGTTAGTGAAGATGAAATCGTCCGAGATTCGCCAGAAATTCCTGCAGTTTTTCCAGTCCAAAGGCCACACGGTCGTCGCGTCCTCGTCGCTCATTCCCGGCAACGATCCCACGCTCCTGTTCACCAACTCGGGCATGGTGCAATTCAAGGATGTCTTCACCGGCAAAGAGTCTCGCGGCTATTCGCGTGCCGTGTCTTCGCAGCGCTGCGTGCGCGCGGGCGGCAAGCACAACGACCTTGAGAACGTGGGCTATACCGCCAGGCATCACACGTTCTTCGAAATGCTTGGCAATTTCAGTTTCGGCGATTATTTCAAGCGTGAGGCCATCGGCCACGCCTGGGAGCTGTTGACCAAAGTCTACATGCTGCCCGCCGAGAAGCTCTGGGTGACCGTCTATCAGGAAGACGACGAAGCCTTCGACATCTGGGAGAAGGAAATCGGGGTGCCCGCCGAGCGCATCATTCGCATTGGCGACAACAAGGGTGCCCGCTACGCCTCGGATAACTTCTGGCAGATGGCCGACACCGGTCCTTGCGGGCCGTGTTCCGAGATCTTCTACGATCACGGTCCCGACGTATGGGGAGGGCCTCCGGGCTCGCCCGAAGAGGACGGCGACCGCTATATCGAAATCTGGAATCTGGTCTTCATGCAGTTCGAGCGTGATGCGGCAGGCAACATGACACCGTTGCCCAAGCCCTGCGTCGATACCGGCATGGGGCTGGAACGCCTGTCAGCCGTGCTGCAGCACGTGCATTCGAACTACGAGATCGATCTTTTCCAGACCTTGATCCGTGCGGCTGCACGCGAGACGGGAACGACCGATCTGAACAACAACTCCCTCAAGGTGATCGCCGATCACATCAGGGCGTGCTCGTTCCTGGTCGTCGATGGGATCATTCCCAGCAATGAAGGGCGCGGTTATGTCCTTCGGCGCATCGTGCGCCGGGCACTGCGCCATGGCTATAAATTGGGTCAGAACCGACCTTTCTTCTATCGACTCGTCGCCGATCTCGTGAGCGAGATGGGGCAGGCCTACCCTGAATTGGCAGAGCAAAGTGAGCGCGTATCGCAAGTGCTGCGTCAGGAAGAGGAGCGCTTTGGCGAGACGCTCGAGAACGGCATGAAGATCCTGGATGCCGCGCTGGCGCAGGTCAAGCCAGGTGACGCGCTGGATGGCACCACGCTGTTCAATCTGTACGACACCTATGGCTTCCCGGTGGATCTCACTGCCGACATCTGTCGCGAACGCGAGGTCGAGGTCGACATGGAGGGCTTCGAGGTCGCCATGACACGTCAGCGGCAGCAGGCGCGTGCAGCCGGCAAGTTCAAGATGGCCGAAGGGCTAGCCTACTCGGGCGAGCAGACCCGCTTCGAAGGGTACGACAAACTGGCTGTGGATCAGGTTCGTGTGGTCGCCATCTATGTCGATGGCACGCAGGTCGAGTCGATCGACGCCGGTCAGGCTGCGATCGTCGTGCTCGATGCCACGCCTTTCTATGCCGAATCGGGCGGGCAGGTCGGTGACCAAGGTGTGCTTGAAGCATCCGCCGTGAGCTTCGAGGTTCACGATACCCAGAAAATCCAGCCCGGCGTGTTCGGCCATCACGGCACACTTGCCTCGGGCACCCTGCGCGTCGGTGATGCGGTTCAGGCACGTGTCGATGTCGCACGGCGCGCACGCACGGCACGCAACCACTCCGCCACGCACTTACTGCACAAGGCATTGCGCCTGGTGTTGGGCAATCACGTCCAGCAGCGCGGTTCGCTGGTGGATCCCGACAAAACACGTTTTGACTTCGCTCAGGATGCGCCGATGTCGGCCCAGCAGATCGCCGAGGTCGAGTCCATCGTCAATGCTGAAGTCCTGCTCAATCAGCCGACCGAATCGCGCGTCATGGGGTATGACGAGGCCGTGCAAGGCGGCGCAACCGCACTGTTCGGTGAGAAGTATGGCGACAAGGTGCGGGTGATCGACATCGGTTTTTCGCGTGAATTGTGCGGGGGTACCCATGTGTTGCGCACAGGTGACATCGGTTTGTTCAAAGTGGTCAGCGAAGGTGGCGTGGCGGCAGGCGTGCGTCGTGTCGAAGCGATCACCGGCGACAACGCGCTGGCCTGGGTGCAGGGGCAGGCCGCGCTGATCGCTCAGGCGGCAGCGATGTTGAAAGCGGTTCCTGCCGACTTGCCCGAGCGCATTGCCGGGGTGCAGGACCAGGTCAAGGCACTGGAAAAAGAGCTGGCGCAATTGCGCGCGAAGGCCGCTTCGAATGCGGGCAGCGATCTGGCGTCGCGCAATGTCATTGAGGTCAAGGGCGTCAAGGTGCTGGCTGCCAACGTGGGCAGCACCGATCCCAAGGCCCTGCGTGGCATGGTCGATCAGATCAAGAACACCCTGAAGTCCGCCGTCGTGCTGCTGGCCTCCGAAGCCGACGGCAAAATCAGCGTCGTCGGCGGCGTGACGGCAGATCTCACCGCCCGTATCAAGGCCGGCGATCTCGTGGGTTATGTGTCCTCCCAGGTCGGTGGCAAGGGCGGCGGTCGCCCCGATATGGCCATGGGTGGTGGCAGTGACATGGCGGCGTTGCCGGCAGCAGTTGCCAGTGTGCAGGGCTGGGTCAATGAGCGGCTCTGATCATTCTGTCGCGATGTCAGTGGATGCCACGGGCCTGGCATGCCCGCTGCCCATCCTGCGCGCCAAGAAAGCGCTATCCCAGCTCAGTAGTGGTGAACTGTTGTCGGTCATCACGACCGACCGCAATGCGGTCCGAGATTTTCAGGCGTTTTGTCGGCAATCCGGCAACACGCTTGTAGAGCAGGTGCAGAACGAGAGTGTCTGCACGCATTACATCGCGCGACGGTAGTCGGGGCGCTCCTTGAACGGAGCGCGCTGCGCTGGCGTTTCCTGGCAACGCAGCATTGTGCTGTGATTGCATCAACCTATCAAGCAGTGCTATTATAGAAGGCTTGATAACAAATTTTAGGGATTACCTATGGTGGTGATTCGTTTGGCCCGCGGCGGGTCCAAAAAACGTCCTTTCTATAACCTCGTAGCTACCGATTCGCGCAACCGCCGCGACGGTCGTTTCATCGAGCGCGTTGGTTTTTACAACCCCGTTGCCAATGAAAATGACGAGCGTCTTCGTATTTCGCTTGATCGCGTGACGCACTGGACCGGCAACGGTGCACAGTTGTCGCCCGCCGTCGAGCGTCTGGTGAAAGAATACTCGGCCAAAGTGTCCGCTGCTGCCTAAGGGCGCCTTCAGGGCAACCTGAATGCAGAAGGATATGCT